>DATGOS010000339.1:0-2973 GCA_035305725.1 Cyclobacteriaceae bacterium | reverse complement strand
ATGGTTAGTTTGTCCTTAAGTTTGTTGAAGCACAGGCTGCACCAGGCCGGCCCCTACATCTGTAGCGGGTAGATCAAGCCGCCTGGCATTTTGGGTGATTTTCATCCAAATTTCCGAGGCGCTGGATTCGGGCTTCTCCTCGTAATACAGTGCCGCAATGCCTGCCACATACGGCGTGGCCATGCTGGTTCCACTGATGATTCCGTAATTGTCGGGCGATTTGTAGGCACTGTAAACCGCCACGCCGGGGGCGCCGACATCCACCTGCCCGCCGTTGGGATTAAGTCCCCCGCAGGAAAAATTTGCCACATCCATTTTACTGTTCAGGGCGCCAACGGCCATGATGGACGGGCAGTTGGCAGGATGGCCCACAGGACTGATGACGCCCATGTTCCTGTTGCTTTCGTTGCCAGCGGCAGCAATGATAATGGTTCCCTGGGCCATGGCCAGTTTTCCGATGTCATTGTAGATATTGGAGTAGGTTTCACCAAGGGAAACCGCGGCACCCAGGGACATGGAAATTACCTGACATTTGTTCGTGAGCGCCCATTCTATGCCGGCCAAAATGCTGCTGTCGCTGCCTGAACCTTGATTGGAAAGCACTTTTCCGATATAAATATTGGCCTCTTTTGCCACACCGTACCGAACTCCTGAGGATTTGTTGCTGCTCCCCGCAGCAATTCCGGTACAGTGGGTTCCGTGCCCGTTGAGGTCCTCCACCTTTTCACCCTCAATAAAAGATTCCGACTTGATTACCCTGTCTGCAAAATCCGGATGTCCCAGGTTAAAACCCGTATCCAAAATAGCAATGTTTACGCCTTTGCCGGTGAATCTGGTGTCCAGTATCCTGAGGGCATGAATACCCCAGGAGGCCGTCGAGTCATCGTCAAAATCAAACAGGCCCGTGTCGGGTCGCCTCGCCGGACTGGGTTTGAAAATCTGACAGACCGCATCCCAAAGATTCCTCCACCTGTTGGTCTCCGCATAGCCCTGTCCGTCCAGGGCGTAAAGGTACCGTTCCGGCTCCGAGTAAACAAAGGTGTTCTGGGTTCTTGCGGCGGATCTAAGCTCGTTGATCTGCTCTTCATGATGGGGATTGATCACCGCCACGCCCAAGCGCTCAAAAACAATACCGTCAGCTTCGGAAAAAGCCTTTTTGTAGGCGTTTCCGTCCTTCTGGTAATCTCCCGAGGGCGCCAGCCTTAAGGAGGCCGTTCCCGCTTTTTTCCTGATGTCGCTGAAACCGGAAGTGTTGCTAAGCATCACCAACTGTCTCCCGGTATATTTTTCCTTGTTTTCAATTCTGTTCGGAGATTTTTCGGAGGGATCCATAGTGGGAAAAGTTTAATGGATAAAAGATGATACAACTGCACCACCCTACTAGGGTTCGCACAGCAGTTGTAAGAAGCTAATTTAGTAAAAAATTATTAGAAATTATAGTCGTAAACGCTCTTATACAGGTGATTACGCTCTACGTAATCCAGGAATTCCATGTAGAAGGGGTGGCTTCCCAACGTGGCACTGTCACCAATTACCACAAGTTTTCTTTTTGCCCGGGTCAAGGCGACATTTATCCTCCGGGTATCGGAAAGAAAGCCTATCTCCCCTTCGGCATTGGACCTGACCAGGCTGATCACAATGATGTCTCTTTCCTGGCCCTGAAAGGCATCGATGGTATCTACGGTAAGTGATTCTGTCAGGGCTTTTATGCCGGAAAATGAATACTCTTCTGCAATCAATTCCCGGAGTTTGCGTACCTGTGCCCGGTACGGGGAAATCAGTCCGATATTCCATTCATTTTCCTGAATCAAGGCGCTTCCGGTCCTCTGAAGCAGTTCTTCCAGTACCTGTAGGGTGAATCTGGCCTCTTCTGCATTGTAGGTGCTCAGGGTTTCCTCTTCCAGCTCCTCGGTAAATCCGCTCCCGGCGGTATCGATAAATTCCATCACAGGCTCGTTTTCCCGCAAAAAATGCTGCAGTGTGTTGTCAGCGGCTTTTAATTCCCTGTTGTAAAACTGGCTTGCGGAAAATCCCATAATCAGTGCCGGCATCCGATACTGGAGGTTGAGCATTTTGGAAGCGTTGGGCTGCCTCTTAATGCATTTTTCGAACAGGGTTTCGCTCAGCCCTTCGCGGGCAGCTTCCAGCGACTTGATGGTTGGCGGAAGCTGGCAATGATCTCCCGCCAATACCACCCTATTGCTTCTAATCACCGGGATCCAGGTGGCCGGTTCCAGGCCCTGCGCGGCTTCATCAATAAACACCACTGGAAAACTCAGGCCTTTCATCGCCTGGTTGTTGGCTCCTACCAGGGTGGAAGCGATCACCTGCGTGGAACGATAGATGTCATTGAGGATATAATTTTCAAGCATGGCAGCTTCCTCCTTAATCCTGGAGGCTTCCTCCAAAAGTCTTTTTCGCTGGGCCCTCTCCTGCGGACCGAAATGCCTTTTGTATTTTCTCCCCAGGCCCCTGTATTCGTCCGCGGATTTCCGCAGCTTCTTTAAGTCTTTATAGCTGGGATGCTGGGCAATTTTCGCATCCAGGGTTTGGGAAAGTATTTTATCATCAATCCGGGCGGGATGCCCTACGCGCAGCACGGTGATATCACGGTCCAGCAACCTTTCCACGAGCAAGTCCACGGCGGCGTTGCTGGGGGCGCAGGCGAGTACCTGGCGTTCCTTTTCCAGCGTTTGTACAATGGCTTCCACCAGGGTGGTGGTTTTCCCTGTACCGGGAGGGCCATGGATGATGGCAAGGTCCAGTGCAGTATGTACCAGTTTTACGGCCTCATTTTGTCCTTCATTAAGCAAGGCTGAGGGTTGAAACTTCTGTTTATCTGAAAAATTTGCGGGCTTGGCGCCCAACAGAATATCCCTCAATTCAGCGGTTCTTCCTGCCTCTTCTTTTAGCAGGAATTTCAAAGTTCTTTCCATTTCCCGATAGCTCGCCTCATCAAAAAGCAGGTCTACC
>DATGOS010000338.1:0-7188 GCA_035305725.1 Cyclobacteriaceae bacterium | reverse complement strand
TTGAAAAAATAAAACTTCAAGACCGGGTGTTCTATTTTCCGTCGGAAAAATCTGTCCCGCCAACCGACCCTGCAGCCGCCTGGTTATTGCCCGCCTTCGATGAAATGCTTTGTGGGTATAAGGACAAGAGTGATATTTTACCAGGGGACAAAATTAAAACCACCATACTTAGAAACGGCATCATAAAGCCAATCATCGTAGACGGGGAGCAGGTCGTGGGCACCTGGAACTGGATCCGCAACCGGGAAAGAAAAAAACTGGAGACTCTATTTTTTGAGGAACTACCCGAGGGGAAGATAGACAGCGTCCGTGAACAGGCCGCATGGCTGGAAATGTTTTATCAAAGCTAAATTAGTCGCAGATTTGTGAATATAAAGAATTAGGTTTACTTTAATCTGAATTTTCAGCAAGCTGAAGAATATCGGGTGTGGGTTTCTTTTTCGACAAATAATTCAAGGATCATCCATCTTGCCCAACAAATACAATCTATTAATCATAACATGGAAAGAAGAGACATTTTGAAAAGTTTGGCACTTTTTCCTTTGGCAGGAGGATTTATTCCCATGCAATCCGCCCTGGCCAATAGGAGCAATAAGCCCACCGGACCCCTTTCGCTGGGGCCCAATATTTATGAATCCATCGGTGTGGATACCATCATCAACTGCCGGGGGACTTTTACCATTATCGGCGGGTCAATTGAACTTCCCGAGGTCCATGCCGCGATGCAGGCGGCTTCGGGAAATTTTGTACAGTATGATGAGCTGGCCCATGGTATCGGGCAGCGCTTGGCGGAACTGACCGGGGCGGAATGGGGCATTGTCACCGCCGGCTGCGCCGCGGCGATGAAACATGCCACCGCAGCCTGTGTAGCAGGTGGCAACCCTGAAAAGCTTCTTAGGATTCCTGATCTGACAGGCATGGACAAAACTGAGGTCATCATGCCTGCATATTCGCGGAACGCTTACGACCATGCGGTGCGTAATATTGGCGTGACAATCATTACGGTAAATACTCCGGAAGAGCTGCAGGAAGCCATGAACCCCAGGACCGCCATGATTTACATAAATTCCGGAAGAGGCTCGGCCACGGGACAGCCACTTTCTTTGGAAGCCATCGCAGCAATGGCAAAACCAAAAAACATCCCCATCCTCCTGGATGCGGCCGCGGAAAATCTGTCGCGACCCAATTTCCATCTGGACAGGGGCGCCACCATGGTGGCATACAGCGGGGGCAAAGCCCTGTGCGGGCCCCAGTGTGCGGGATTGCTTTTGGGGGACAAAAAACTGCTGATGTCCGCATGGCAGGCAAGTTCTCCACATCATGGACCCGGTCGGGACAACAAGGTGGGAAAGGAAGAAATGCTGGGCATGCTGGCGGCCGTGGAAGCCTGGTTTACCCGCGACCACGAAAAAGAATGGGATAAATGGCTTTCCAGGCTCGATCATATTTCCCAGAAAGTGACCACCCTGGACGGGGTGAGCAGCCGGGTCGTTGAGCCTTCCTCGCTTTCCAATGTCGCACCGGTTTTGCAGATCCTTTGGGATCCCGACAAGTTGCACGTAAGCGGGGAGGAGCTGGCGGAAGAGCTGGGAAGAAATAAGCCCCGCGTGGCCGTGGGAAGCGGAAGCAGCGATGGCCTCACCTTGATTCATATCACCCCCAGCCAAATGCAGGATGGAGAAGATAAAATCGTGGCGCAGCGGGTGCACGACTTACTCGCCATGAAACGCAGTCCAAAACCCAGCAACATGACCGCGCCGGCCGCGGATCTTGGAGGCCGCTGGGAAATGGATATGGAATTTACCAGCAGCAACAGCCTGCATAAATTAACGCTGGCACAGGACGGCAACTGGATAGAGGGCACGCACCAAGGGGATTTTTCTTCGCAGGATATGGTAGGAACCATTGAAGGAAATGAAGTCAAACTAAGCAGTGTAAGCCGCAGGCCCGGTGACAGCATTATATACCTTTTTTCGGGCACCATATCGGGAGACAGTATGAAAGGCACCGTGTTTATGGGCGAATACCAAATGGCGAATTTCACGGCCAAAAGATTGGACTACAAGCCAAGGCGGGGACGCATTCTAATTCCCGGCGGGCCTCCGTTGGCTACCTAAAGCCTTGTCCAACTGTCGAAATGTTGAACTGTTGGACCGAGTTTAGAATTTAGCAAGGTAGTGGAGAGGAATTGGTTTTAAACCTCTTCCTCTCCTGTTACCCGCGTTTCAATAGGGATAATTTTTGCGTCCCGGGAAACCGGCTTTTTGTGGGTTTCCTTTTTCAGAAAATTATAAAGAATCGGCATGGCAATTCTGCGGGGGATGCATTTAAGCAAATTGATGCAGATCTTGTTAAAAATCCCGGGTACAATTACTTTTTTGCCCCTTAGAAGCTGATTTACACCAATCTCCGCGACTTCATCTACCGTAAGCAACACCAGTCTGCCCAAAACCCCGTGTTTTTTCAACCGGTGGAAGTTTTCCTCGGAGGTGTCCATGGGGCCGGGATGAAGTACGGAAATCTGAATCGGGGTCTTCTTTAACTCCTCTCCCAATCCTACAGAAAAGGAATAAACATACGCCTTGCTGGCGGGATAGACGGTCTTATACGGCATTGGCTTAAAAGCCGCAATACTCGAAACATTTAATACAAAGGCATTTTCTTTGGTTATAAGTTCGGGAACGAACAACCGGGTGAGCAGGGTGAGCGCCCGGATATTGACCAGGATCATGGTGTCTAGCGTCAACAAATCAGCCTCATCAAACTGGGCACTTCCGCCAAGCCCTGCGTTGTTGACCAGTCCGCGGATGTCCACGTTTTGGGACAAGGTCCAGTCCGCGAATTCCCGGATGTTTTCAGCTTCCCGCAAGTCCGTTTCAAAATACAGGGTGTCAATCCCGTAGTTTATCCTCAATTCCCGACAATACTCCTCTAAGTCTTCATTGGGCAAGGACAATAGAATCAGATTGCATCCTTCTGAGGCCAATTTTCTTGCTATCGCTTTTCCCAATCCCAAACTGGCTCCGGTGACGATGACATACTTTCCAAAGAAACGATTTCTCATGTGGTTGATAAAAATTTGAGACAAAAGGTAAGATTTTCCATTTGCGGTTACGGTTTGAAAAAAAACCATAATCAACTTCTTTTAAGAAAAAATCATGCCTTATTCAACCACAATGATCTTTCTTATTTATCCCATATGTAGTTAATCCAATCGTTTGCCATCTTCATCCCATCCTTTTTCGCAAAAGTGCGAGGCATCAGAAACCTGATAACGCACTTCGGCCAGTTCAGGCGTATTTAATAGACGATGTCCCTGAATCCTTGACTCCAGGGCAAAATCCAAAATACCGCTGGCGAGCATGGTACGTTCCACGGGGTAGGGAGGCTTACCGGTTTCGAACATTTTTTCAATATTTTTGACCAGACAGCCAAAGTGATGGTGGGGCCTTCCCGCCTGCAGCCGCATTAATACAGAAAAAGGTTTCTCCCTGCCATCAATATCAACAGCATAGGTAAAGTCCCGCACAAGCCCTGTCATTAAAAATGACGCGGCCCTTAGCCCATCATTATATTCTACAATAAAGACGGAAGGGTTTTTCACAAGGTCTTTCATTTGGCCCTCCGCTCGGGTGAGGCTGTGGGCAATCGCTTCATCAAACAGCTTATTTGCCCATGAGGTTTTTTCCAAAAACCGCCAACATTCCTCTCCCTCCAGGCACTGAACGGATTTTACCCCAGTTTCCCCACCTTTTCTTCGTTCCACAATGGACTGCAGGGCATCCAATAAATGGAAACCGTAAATATCCAGCCCACTAAATGAAATGCCCACAGCATATCGCTGCTTTTCCCCGTAAGGTGTATCCACGGCCGGTATCCTCCAGGCCACAGGTACGGACGATCCCGCCAACATCGGAAAGTTTAATTCTCTAGAAATGTCAACCATCCGTTTTGACTGCCGCCAGCTCCAGGACAGGTGTTTGTCATTGAAAACCGGAACTGCACGTCCTGTTTCCCGAAAAGCATCGGTGATTTTGAGAAACATTTCAAACCTTGGATAAAGTTTTTGGGCTTTGTCATTACTGGGATAATCACCGTGCTCTCCGATGAGCAGCACGCCGTCCACGGCCAGTTCCTTCCCACCCAGGGTTAATGCTTCCACAACAGTTCTGAATATAGGCACGTTGTATTTTTTGGCCATCTCCCGGCTCATATCCTTTTCCGGCACCTGCTCGGTAAAGATGGAGACAATTTTTGATTTGGGATATGGCGGCTGTTGGTCCTGGTTATAGCCTTCCAGGTATTTCCCAATGATCACGTCGGCATGGGAAATGGGCCGGTATTCGGTGACGATCGCGGCAATGCGCTTTGGGGTGTTCTGGTTGGTTTCCGGCTGGTAACCCCGGCTTGATGTTGCCGCCTCGGCCGAGGAAAGGGAAAGTAACTGCCCGGGAATAACCGGGGCAATGGAAAGATATTTTAGGAGCTCTCTACGTTTCATAATTCTCGTTTTTGTTTATTCGTCCCATTTAGGAGAGGCGATGCCATTGAGGTCCCACACCACCTGGCCGGCCCTTAGCGTCAATTCAGTTTCCAGTTTCTGATTTCCGGAAAAGCGGCTTCTCCCGGAATCTATAAATCCAAAATCTCCCTTTCTCAGGTTGAAGACCGCAACATCGGCTTCGGCACCTTCGGAAAGATGTCCAAGATCCTCCCTATGGATCACCTGGGCAGGCTTCCAGGTAGAAGCTTCAATGGCGGCCTGCAAAGGCATGCCAAGGTTTATCATCTTTGACACCACATTCAACTGGTCTTTCATGCCGGCGTTCATACTTCCGGTATGAAGGTCGGTACTGATGGTATTTGGCCAAAGTCCCTGTTGTGTAGCCGGTATGGCAATGTCATAGTAAAAGCTGCCGCCGCCATGGCCTACATCAAAGATAAGTCCCCGCTCCTGCGCGTCGAGCCAATAGGACTTCAACTTACCGGACTCATCCAAAGCAGCTTCTTTGGGTCCATGACCGGAATACGGCCTGCCATACATATGGGTGAGAATATCGCCCGGTCGCAGGATCTCAAAAAACAACCTTTTCAATGGAAGTACCGGTTCTGTACCGCCCAGGTCAACCATCACCGGAATGCCGCCGGCCCGCTCTCCAGCCTCCACTGCCCTTCTGTAGGGTTCCCAGTTGTGGTCCTGGAAATGCGCCACTTTTATGCCCACAATCTCTGGAAACTGCCTGGCCACAAGTCCTGTCATCTTGGCATCCATGTCATTGACATCCTGTTCATGAGGCACCACGCCCCGCATTCCTTCACCCACAATATTTATTAGGGCCAATACCCTGGTACGGGAACGGTCAATGACTTGTTCCTTGAAAAGACGAAAGTTTTTCCATCCAGCCCCGCCGGCATCCACGGCGGTGGTCACGCCCGAACGAAAGGTAAATCCGTCAGGGGGAAGGGCAGTAAAACTGTTGCTCAGGTACCTGTGTGGCACCGTTCCGTGAAAATGATGGCCATGCAAATCGATCATCCCCGGGGTGACATAAAGTCCGGTAACATCGACCGTGGTTTTGGCTTCATTTGCACCCAAGTTCTTCGCTACCCGGGCAATTTTGCCATCTTTTACGGCAATGTCCATAGGTCCGTCGATCTTGTTTTTCGGATCTATCACATGGCCACCTTTCAACAGCAGGTCATAAGACTGGCTTTGGGCAGCGGGTTGGAAAGCAATAAAAAATACAGACAATAAGATTAAACAACATAGGTACTTAAGTGTTTTCATAAAGGTAAAATTAGGTTGGGGAAGTACTTTAACTTGATATTAACGGAATACTAAGGTCCCAAAGAACTGTGGCAAATGGAAGTTGGGTCTGGGATTGTCCACAAAAGACCAGGTCAGGTAATTGGGATTGCTTGTCCTGCTTCCGGTCTTGTAAAAATTCGCCTTCCAAACCGTGCCGGCTTTGGGCCGCGTGACATCGGAAAACTTCTCCAACATCTTGATAGGGATTCGAAATTCGATGAACCAGGTCACCGGATCCGTAATTTCCGGCTCCACGACAGCGGGTAAAGAATGTGCTATTTCTATTTGTTCAATGTCTTCAGCTTCCAATTTAATGAGCTGATCCATGGGTTTTGTGATGTAGAAGATCAAAGGAGTACCGCCGGCATTGATTTCCAGGTTAAAATATCGGAGCGGATGGTTGGAGTCGGGAGCAAAGAAAAATTCCACGCAGGAATCTCCGGAGACGTTGCCGTTGTATTCCTGGACTACAGAGCGGACATAACGGTCGTCCACCTTGAAAATCCCATAAATGTTGTCATTGTCATACATCAATTTTGCCTGTACTTTGGGAACGAATTTTGGGTCAGCCCCCATTTGCTTTTTGACTTCTACGGCTTTAATGTTTTTCCACTGGGGTTTGTCCCAGTCAGCATCAATTTTCAGGGAGGGGGTTCCCAGTTTCTCGACATGGTAAACGGATTCCTCTTTCATGTTTCGCTGTATTAGCTCCTCTTCTTGGGGTGCATTGTCTTTTGGAGCAGAATTAATGAAAAATGGCCAAAAGATGATCAGTGACCAAGCAATTACATTTGTTTTCATGGGTTGTATCTAGCGGTTTCCAAACAGCATGCTGGAATCGCGAGAGACCAAATGCGGTTCGGTTTGTTTAAATGCGGGGCTATGGTTATTGGACCTGTTGTCAAAACCCGGGATGAATATAATAAAAAAACTTCAACAGGACAGTAAAAAATTGTCCTGTTGAAGTTATTTAAGTTATTGAATTAGGGTTTTGCATCCCACCACAAGCGGGTACTTACTTTATCCCCTCCTGGTCCCAGCAATGCCTCGGCTTTTTCAACAGCATTTCCGTTGGACTGCCTTTCAATGTCGAGGAAGACAATCCTTCGGATCATTTCGTCTTCTTCAAGGTCATTGTTGTCAGAGTGGATAAGCGGGTACATTTTTGGATAGCCTGATCTTCTCATCTCAGCCCATGCTTCCATACCGTTGGGGTATACCGCCAGCCACTTTTGAGTTCCGATCTGCTCCCTTTGTTTTTCCGGATCACTGTGGAATTTAACTGGGATGTCGGTAAGCGGAGGCGTATTCCACCCGTTTTCCGGTGCCGGGGCAATGGGCAGGGAAGTGCCGTTAATATATTTGTCGATCACAGCCTG
>DATGOS010000337.1:0-6604 GCA_035305725.1 Cyclobacteriaceae bacterium | reverse complement strand
AAAACCAGAACTTTTTTAAAGTTTCACCCCGCCATTGCTCCTGTCAAGGCTGCCATTTTGCCCCTCACCAAAAAGGATGGCCTGCCGGAAAAAGCCAGGGAAATTTTTGAGACGCTTAAAATGGACTTTAAGGTAATCTATGAGGATGCTGCCTCCATCGGCAAACGCTATACGCGGCAGGATCTTATCGGCACGCCTTTTTGCATAGCTGTCGACCACCAAACGCTGGAAGACGATACCGTTACCATCCGCCACAGAGATTCTACTGAGCAGGAACGGGTTCCAATCGGGGAGCTTCCGGCCAGGCTGGCCCACGAAACCAGCTTCAAAAGGATTTTTGAAAAATTGTAAGTGTACGGCTGACGCTATTTCTTTGCGTCCATTGCGGGTTCGCGGCATGCTTTACGGTAACCTTTTGAGGGATTAAGGAAACTCGGAAGGATCTTACTGAACCGTCAAATCTAAATGCCAATAATGGTCCGGTTTGTCATGCCATAGACTGCCTATGAAGACACCCGAGGGGCGATTTCAAGAAAGTTAAGACAACAACCTAATGAACATTAACTTCTCCAACAGCTAAATCTTAAGCAGACAGTTTGGCTTTCTACCGCGGCAACGGTTAATGTTTAAAATGTCTGACCCCTGTCATCACCATACTCATGCCGTGGGCATCACAAAAATCAATACTGTCCTGGTCTTTAATGGAACCTCCTGGCTGTACCACCGCGGTGATGCCCTCCCCATGTGCAATTTCGACACAATCCGGAAAGGGGAAAAAAGCGTCAGAAGCCATTACTGCGCCTCGTAAGTCAAACCCGAAAGACTTGGCCTTTTCGATGGCTTGCTTCAGCGCGTCCACCCTGGACGTCTGGCCCACGCCGCTGGCAAACAGTTGATGCTGATTACTCAGGACAATGGTGTTGGATTTTGTATGTTTACAAACTTTTGCGGCAAAGACCAAGGCATCAATCTCTTCAGCCGTGGGCGATTTCTTGGTGACCGTTTTAAAATCTTCCTTACCTTCTGTCCGGAGATCCTTGTCCTGTTCTATAATGCCGTTGAGCAGGGTTTTGATTTGCTTCGACCCTCCTATTTTTGCTTTTTGCTTTAAGAGAATCCTGTTTTTCCTTCCTTTCAGGAGTTCCAAAGCATCTTCATCGAAAGAAGGCGCAATCAACACTTCAAAAAACAAGGAATCCATTTCCTGTGCGGCCTCCAGGTCTATCGGCTGGTTGCTGACCAGCACGCCTCCAAACGCCGAAACGGTATCCGCCGCGAAGGATTTCTGATAAGCCTCTTTAACGGTGGCCCCGATGGCCACCCCGCAGGCATTGGTATGTTTCAAAATAGCGAAAGCCGTCTCCCCTTCAAATTCCTGAATCAATGCGACTGCGGCATCTATGTCCACAAGGTTGTTGTAGGAAAGTTCTTTACCGTTCAACTGGTCAAAAACATCTTCAAGCTTGCCAAAAAAATTGGCTTGTTGGTGTGGGTTTTCCCCGTAACGCAGGGGCTTATGGTTTATCTCACTGATCTTTAAGCCGGGAAGATTTTCTTCCTGGTTCAGGTAGGAAAAAATCTGGGTATCGTAATGGGAGGAAATCTGAAAGGCCCGGGCCGCAAAACGCCGACGGTCTTCTAGCGGGATAGCCCCTTCATTTTCCTTTAACAGGTCTGCCAATGTGCCGTATTCTGCCTTTGAGGCAACTATGGTAACGTCCTGATAATTTTTTGCGGCGGCGCGAATCAGAGAAACTCCGCCGATGTCAATCTTTTCTATCAAGGCCTCTTCAGTTCCCCCGGCGTGGAGGGTTTCTTCAAAGGGATATAAATCCACAATAACCAAATCTATAGCCGGTATTTCATATTCAGTAGCCTGCTGAATATCCGTATCGCGTTCTCTATTATAAAGAATTCCGCCAAATACTTTTGGATGCAATGTTTTTACCCGTCCGCCAAATATGGAAGGGTAGCCTGTAAGTTTTTCCACGGCCACCACCTCAGCCCCGAGTCCCTCAATAAACTTTTGGGTACCCCCTGTGGAATAAATTTTTACGCCAAATTTATTCAGCAGAGAAATGATGGGCTCAAGATCATCTTTGTAAAAAACTGAAATTAGAGCGGACTGGATTTTTTTTAAGGCCATTTTGAAGATTAAATAATTTACCCCTAATGTTTGTTTCAGGAACAAAGGTAAGGAAACCGGGCCATTAAAGCAGGCTTTCTATGACTTTTGGGAAATATTCGTGCTCCAGTTGATGTACCTTTTCTGCAATGTCTTCAGGACCGTCTTCCGGCAGAATATCTACAGTTTTCTGAAATATCATTTCACCCGCATCATATTCTCCATTTACATAATGGATGGTGATTCCGGTCTTTGCTTCTCCTTGTTCTTTCACCGCCTGGTGGACAAAGCTGCCATACATGCCCTTGCCTCCGAATTTTGGCAACAAGGCGGGGTGGATATTCACGATTTTGTTGGGAAAGGCTTCAATCAGATCATCAGGGACCTTCAGAAGAAAACCCGCGAGCACCACCAGGTCTATTTCCATCCGAAGCAAAGTTTCCTTTAGTTCGCCGCCGGTCAGGGCAGCCTTATCAAAACAAAGCGTCGGTATCCCGTGGTTCTTTGCCCTTTCAAGCACATAAGCATTTCTTTTATTGCTGGCGATGAGGCGTACCCTCGCCTTGTCCGAATGTTGAAAATGGGCAATGATCTTTTCAGCGTTGGTTCCGTTGCCGGAAGCAAGTATGGCAATCTTTTTCAAAGGGGAAAATCTTCTTTGTTTCGGGGTGAGGATTTGAAATATTCAAGATCAGGCTCCTGATTTCGGAATTCGACGAAAAAGGTACTTCCGCTGCCCGGCTCGCTTTCCACCCAGATCTTTCCTCCCATGGTTTCCACCTGGGTCTTTGTGATAAACAGTCCGAACCCTTTGGCATCCGGATGATAGTGAAACACTTTCCGGATCTTGAAAAGATCATCTTTGTGTTTTTCGGTATCGATGCCGAGGCCATTGTCGGTGACAGACAAGATAATGCTATCCCTGGATCTCATGGTTTTTAGGCTGATGATGGGCCGCCGGTCAGGAGCCTTGTATTTTAATGCATTGCTGATCAGGTTATGGAGCATGCTGGAAAAATATTTTGGGGGAAAATAGATGATGGGGGCCTCGTCAAAATCCCCGTCAATTTCGGCTTGGGAAAGGATAATCTGTCCTTCAAATGCCTTTAAAACATTCCTGAAAAATTCCCGGACGTTGATCTCCTCTGACTTCACTTCCAAATCCTGCTGTATCTGAAGGGATTCAAGCAACTCGTTAAAGGTTTCGTTGACGTTGTTGATTATCGGTTTGAATTTGTCGATAAGCGCCTGTTTGTCCTGTGTGTCCTGGCTGCTTTCGATCAAATCTACCAGCATATTTAGGTTGATCAACGGAGCCCTCAAATTGTGGGAGACAATGTTACAAAAATCTCCCAACTGGGTATTTTGGAAGGCAAGGAGATCATTGTTCCTTTTTATGATGCTTTCTGCTTTCTTTCTCTCGGTAATGTCTATGAGAATCCCTACAAAAGTTCTCTTATACTCTTCGGCAATCAGTTGAAGATGTACTTCCACGGGATATAAGGAGCCGTCCTTTCTCCTGCATTTTGTTTCGAACACGATTTTCTCCTCGTTTTCTTCAATAAGGTACTCCACCAGCCTTTCAAATTTTGAGGAGGAATACTTTGGGATTATGTCTTCAGGAGTCATGTTTAGCATCTCCTCAAGGGAATATCCAAGGTTCCTTAACGCACCTTCATTTACAAACTCAAACTTCAGGGATTCTGAGTTGAACATGAAAATCTCATTCTGGCTTTTTTGGATAATGTTGGAGAGGCGAAGGTTTTCAGTTTCCGCCTTCTTCCTCTCCGTAAGGTCTTCCAGAATACCGTACATGCCTATGCAGGTACCGTCGTCGTTGTAGAGCGGTTTGCTCTCCGCCCTGATGATTCTTTCTTCCCCATCCTTAATGACGATCCGGTGGGTGAGGGCGTAAGGCTTTTTGCCAAAGTCAGAAGACTGAAAAATCTTCCGGACCTCCGGCAAGTCCTCGGGAATCACCTTTGAAAGGTAGATTTCATCGGAGGGCTCCACTTCTCCCGGTTCATAACCCATGATCCGGTATGTCTCATCCGACCATGTTAATTTCCCCAAAAGAAAATCCTTTTCCCAATTCCCGATGTGTGCGATTGCCTGGGCCTGGTTTTGGCCCTCCTCGCTTTTTGCCAGCTTTTTTTCCTGTTCCTCAATTACCCGCTTTTTCTCATTAAGGTAGGCTTCCGCAATTATGCACATCCGGATGTCGAAAAAGCGGTTTTTGCCCTTCATGATGCTGACAATCTCCGACATTTCCTTCCCGCTTTCTTCAAACAAAATCGGACGGAGAGTATTTCTGATCATGGCGATCATATCATACCAGACGAAAAAATCAACTCCCATTCTCGCAAACATAATCCCTTGTGCGGTCTGGTCCTCTATGTAAGCTTCCCAGTTATCGTTGAATATTGCTTCGTACTGAAGTTTTAACGCAACTTTCCGCTGCTCTTCCCGAAGTGTTTGCGCCATCTCTAACAGAGAATTGCCAAATGTGGGATGATCGTGCAGTCTTTTTTCCAATTGGCGGTTGAATTCGGCTTCGACCGACTCAAAAAATACATGAAACGCCTTCATGTCTTCTCTCTCCTCATCTTTCAACGACAGAAGGATATTTCCCAATAATCTTTCAAGATTTTTATCCATGTTGCGTTTTTGCTAATCGACCGGCTAAAATGTTTTAAGGTTTTTTTAGCCCTGGAAAATGTTCAGCTAAGTTCTTAATTTTTGGCTAAAAAAATAAAATATTTTACAAAAGGTGATTGGACGATTTGGCCTGATAGAACAGGAATTTACAGCATAATTAGCTGTTAAATTTGCGCAAGGTCTTCCTGGCTTTAACGAACTATGATTGTGCAAGCCCTGAACGGACAAAACTCCGCAATTCTTCCAGATTGGCGGACTTTCGCATGAAACCGGCCAGATTATAGGCTGAGGCAATTTTCCTTCCTGAATCACTCCCCGATACCAGGAAAATTGGCGTATTTTTCAAAAATTCGTGACTTCTGATGTGGTTGATCAGGTCTTCGGGATCAGTCTCTCCCAAATGCCTGTCAAGCATGATCAGCGAAGGCCTCATCTTGGATATTTCTTGCTTAAAGCTTTGGACGTCTCCAATAGTAAGTACATCAAACTCATTTCCAAGGCCCCGTTTGAGTATCTCCAAATAATCCAAATCATCGTCTATTATCAGTACCGAATGCTTTTTTGTTTCAGCCATTAAAACCCCTGTATATCCATAAATCTGTTTGTAATATACGCCTATAATAGTCAAAAACACGGCAACAAACAAGTGGATTAGAAAAAATTTAATTTCCCATGTCATCCTGGGCTCCCAATAATGTCCTTTTCCAGATCATTACCATCAACTGTTTCTTTTTAATTTTTGGAAAAATATTTTAGGAAGTCAAATTCCCAAAATTCGGCTTTGGGTTTCCCGCATCATGAGCGGCTTAATTCTGTTCAATGCTGCTTGGCAGGATGAAGTTTAAACAACCCGTTTCCATGGAATAATATTCTTTATCCTGTTTGTAAAGAGATTTGGCTACACCCGGAGCCTAGGTACCTTGTGCCACATCGAAAAAACGTGACAATACGATGCTTCCAAAATACTTCATAGAAGGAAGCCGGGATCGACACAACGAAAAAATATAACTTGATAATAGCAAAACCCGGAAAAAAGGGAGTACCTTCTTTCCGGTTTTGGCTTCTATTCCTTTGCCGCCTCTTCGTTTACATGCTCTTCGGCGATCTGGGTCAGCAGTGAGTCCGTCTTCTTTTCCTCTTCCAGCGTCTGTTCCAAAAGCTTCAGGCTCTCCTTGTGCCCCATCTTCTTTGCGAGGGCAGCAAGCGATCCATAGGCGGCTATTTCATAATGTTCAATTTTTTGGGAACCAATAATGATCCCGGCGTCGCGCACCATGGAGTCCGACTTGGTGTCTTCTATGACTTCTTTTCCTTCTTCCAACAGCCCTTCCATAGCGGGACATTTTTTTCCGGAAGCCTTCAGGCCAAGATGTTCGAATACCTTCTCCAGCCTTTTTACATGCTCCTCGGTTTCTTTAGTGTGATTTTCTATTGCCTTAGTGAGCTCCGGGGTGGTGGCTGCTTTGGCCATTTTCGGAAGTGCCTTGGCCAGGTGGGATTCCGCCCAATAGATGTCTTTCAATTCCTCGACAAACAACTCATGAAATTTGGAGTCGTGCATCTTCTCGTTGGATTTACTTTTTGTTGCCATAATTTTTGTCATTTTGTTTAAAATTTTCCTACTGAATTTTCCATACCTATTCAAATACTATTCCCGAAAGCAAATGCCGCCAATCGATAGCGTCCAGCGTGCCTCCCGTCGAATCCAGCGCCTCCTAAAACCATCTATTGTTACCTTTTGGTCACAATGTGTAGACGCGGGATTTATATATTTATAGACAGGAATTGTTTGAGGAGGCGGTTGGGAGCGGGAAATTGGCG
>DATGOS010000336.1:0-2377 GCA_035305725.1 Cyclobacteriaceae bacterium | reverse complement strand
AAGGAGTATTCGATGGTCGAGGCGACGGAATACTCGTCGTAGCAAAAGGGGCAGATGATGAGGTGGGATTTTTGTAGCACCGGTATCAGGTTGTCATCATCCATTTTTCCCGCCAGATCAATAATATGGACATGGCCCTGTTCTTTTTCGTTGACCTTATAAATGGATTCAAATTGGTTTAATTCGGATGCCCGGACATCATATAAAGGCTTATTTTCGAGAATCTGTGCCGCCTGTGATTTGTTGTAAAGGGATCTCTGGAAGTCCATGTCATAGACGGTCACCGCTTTGTTTTTGGCCAGGCTGAGGTAGTTGGAGAAAAGCACTGCCAGCGTGCTTTTTCCTACTCCACCTTTTTGGTTGGCAAATAATATGATCATGGTAAAGCTGGTTTATCTTGAGTTTTTTCTGCCGGTCGTTCTCTTTTTCCTTCTGTCCCTGCCATGGATTGCTTCATCATCTATATCGTCGTTGATGTTTAAAGAAGCATGGAGATTGGTCGTTCTGCGCGTTTCTTCATAGGAATGTTGTCTGCTGGTGGATACATCCTCCGATGGAAAATCCAGAGGATCCTGGCTTGAATCTGTTACCGATTGCCTATCCTTGGGCTCCATTTGAACTTCGATCTGTGGCACCTTCCACAATAGGGCGAACCTGTCGTATTCCTGGTTTTTCAGAATGGATTCCAGGCTGGTGAAAAAACCCTCTTTGGGATCCAGTAGGAATAGTTTGTTTTTAAAGGCTTTTATTTCGAGGTGAAAATTGGCCAAGCCTTGATGTACCGACGCAAAGTCTGTAAAAGAGGATAGCAACTTCAATCGATAAGTACTCGGATCTTGAATACCTTTAAATCGGAAAATAGCCTCTTTGTTTCCAGTGCTTTCTTGAAAAGCATCTTTGTCCTCTTGGCTGGCGAAGGATACAACCTGGATTTTACCCTTGGCTCGCCCCGCCACAAGCTTTTTCAATGGATGGATTTCACTCCCTTTGAATATTATTTTTGCTTTATGGTCAATGATGGTATACCCGTAAGGGTCTTTCCCCTCTTTTCCATGGTAGATAAATTCCAATCCGAATTTGGCCTTTAGAAAGTCAGACATCTCCGAACGGTAACCGATCTGTTTCCCTATTCTATTGCCCTTTACCGGTTCAAAAACCGGGGACGGCTCGCTGTTGTAAACCTTTAAGTATTTGTCGATGATGGCTTTAAGCTGCGTTTGCCGCTGCTTATCTAGAGTATAGGATAAAAGCTTTTCTGCGATTTGTAGCTGTGGGATTTGCCCTTGGAATATCCCATACTTGTAAAGCTTTAATGCGTCCTGTTCTTCCTTTAGACTGTATCCCCTGTTTTCCAGGAATAGTTTTGCTTGGCTGACTGTTGAAAATGAATAGGATTTTAGATCGTTGATAGTTTGCTGACACTCCCGATGCACATCCCTGTTCATGATTTCGTTGATGGCTTTTTGGCCTCTGACCCTTTCCATATTGTCCTTGATCTTCCTTCCGTTGGTTCCGATCCGGCTGGAGACCATATGGATATGGTTGTTTTTGGTGTCGGAATGAAAGACGATCAGATAAGGGTTGGCACCATAGCCCATTTTATCCAGCCACTCTTCCGCAATTTTGGTGAGTTCGATTTTTGTGTATTCCCTTTCCTTACAGGATATCACTGCATGGAACTGCTTGCCCTTGACCTGATTGTTTCTGTCGGAATGCACCTTTAGGAAAGTCTTCATTTCTTCAGGGGTTACGTTGTTGGAATGCTGCAGGTAGCCGAAATTTTTAAACTTCATCAGTTCCCCCTTTGCGGTTTGCGTTTTGTTGGTATTGTAGGACACCCCATTAAAAGAACTGGTGGAAGAAAGAATTTTGACCGTCATCAGCTTATGGTTTTATAGATCTTCTTAAAGGTCTTGTTCATTTCATCCTGGTATTCAAGGTACTTGGATAGAAGCACATTGAACTGCAGGAATATCTTGGGGTTGATTACCCCTTCCATGGAAAGCTGGTTGGCATGTTTCGCCAACTGGTTGATATTGTTGTTGACCCTGCCCTGTTCCGCAGCCAAGGATGCCAGCACCTTTAGCAATTGATCTGTTTTAATGATGGAGACATCAGTGCGGATTTTCTTAATCAGATTCCTGAGGACATAGCTTCGGTATATGCCTGTGCTCTTGCTGAAACCGTTCAGAAATTCCAGTTCCTCATCATTGAGTCGGAAAGAAATGCGGTGTTCTCTGGTGCCTCTTTTTTCCTTCATAGCTATGGTGTTTGCTCTTAGCAGAAATAGCTTGACCCAAAGAGAAGGATAAAAAATGTTGAAGTAAATACGTAAAAAGGGCTATTTTGCGGAAATACGTTGAAATGCGTATGATGA
>DATGOS010000335.1:0-5293 GCA_035305725.1 Cyclobacteriaceae bacterium | reverse complement strand
ATGGCTTTGACCCGTCCGAAATATTGTCCGGCAAGCATGACATCGCCCACCTTCAGCGTTCCTGCCTGGATCATCATGGTGGACACGTATCCTCGACCTTTGTCCAGGGATGCTTCCACTACGGTACCTATGGCATTCTTGTTTGGGTTGGCTTTAAGTTCAAGAATTTCTGCTTCCAGCAATACTTTCTCCAGCAGCTCATCAATTCCCTGTCCGGTTTTGGCTGAAATTTCCTGTGACTGGTACTTCCCTCCCCAGTCCTCTACCAATAAATTCATATTGGCCAGTTGTTCCTTGATTTTTTCAGGGTTGGCGGTGGGTTTGTCCACCTTGTTGATGGCAAATATCATGGGAACGCCCGCGACCTGGGCATGGTTGATTGCCTCTTTGGTTTGGGGCATGATGTTGTCATCGGCAGCAATCACAATAATGGCCACATCGGTGATCTTGGCCCCACGTGCTCTCATCGCCGTAAACGCTTCGTGACCGGGCGTGTCCAGGAAGGCGATTTTGTCGCCGTTTTCGGTGGTCACATCATAAGCGCCGATGTGCTGGGTGATTCCACCGGCTTCCCCATGGGTAACCTTGGCGTTTCGGATATAATCCAACAGCGAGGTTTTTCCGTGGTCAACGTGGCCCATGATGGTCACAATGGGGGCCCTTTCTACCAGGTCGGCAGGATCGTCCTCCTGAAAAATTTCATCGTCTTCCTCATCCGTTTTGGAAAATTCTACTTCATAGCCAAATTCATCCGCAATGATGGTGATGGCTTCCGCGTCCAGACGTTGGTTGATGGACACGAACATTCCCAGGGACATACAAACGGAGATAATCTCATTTACGGAAACATCCAGGAGTGAGGCCAGGTCATTGGCGGAAATGAATTCCGTAACTCTTAATAGTTTGGTTTCCTCCTGTCCTTCAACAAGTTCTTTACCGCGCTCGGAGCGCTTATCCCTTCTGTTTCTGCTTTTTCCGCCGCCGGTTTTACCACCTCCCTGCAGTCTGGCCAGGGTCTGTTTGATTTGATCCTGGATTTCCTTCTGGGTAGGTTCGGCTTTCTGAAACCTGGAGCCGCCCTGAAGAGGCCTGCTTCCAACCGCACCGCCTCGGCCGCCCTGCCGTCCGGCACCCCGATTGCCTCCCGGCGCGCCGCTTCCGGGTCTGAAGGTGCCCTGCCTGGGAGCCCTTCCCGTGCTATCTCCCGCATCCGTGGAAGGTCTGGTGCCCTCCACAGGTTTGCTTCGGTTTTCAATACGTTTGCGCGGTCTTTTCTTTTTGTCTTTTCCTCTTTCGTCTGACGACGCGACGGGTTTGGACTTCTTTTTTGGCCTGTCTTTGGGCAGATCTATTTTGCCAAGGACTGTCAGGCCTTTCAGCGCATCAGCTTTGGCTGAGATTACTTTTTCTGAGGGTTCTTCTGATCCTTCCGCCACAGCACTGTCATCGGCTGCTTTGTCAGAAATCTCCTGCGCCGCGGAAGGTTGAGCCTGTGCCTGCTCATCAGTATCTTTTTGTTCCAAATCCTCCGGGGATCTGGTATCCTTTTCGGTTTTAGCTATGTCAGCATCAGCGGGTTTTTCGTCAAGGGTTTTTCCGGCGGGCGCCTCTGGTTGGGCTGCTTCTTTGCGATCTTCAGGAGCAGTTTCTGCCTGCGCGGCGGCAGGGGCAGCGGATTCAGCCGTTTTATCCTCTGTAGGGGCGGGTTCCCCGGCCGGAGCTTTGGGTTCCTCCTTTTTCTCCGCCGATCTTTTGCCGTCAAGGTCTATTTTGCCCACGACCCGTATCCCCTGAAGTCTTGGGGCTTCGGGAGCAATCTTTTCTACTTCAGGTTTGGTTTCTTTTTTCTCCTCAACCTCAGGAGCCTGCCTGGCAGGTTCTTGTCTTATTTGCTCTGGTTCAGTTTCCGATTCAGCCTTGAGGGTAAACGTCTCATTGTGACGTTTTCCTATGGACAGATGAGATGCATCCTCCTTCTCCTGTGCAGAGGTCTTAAACTCCTTGGCAAGCATATTATAATGCTCCATTGAAATTTTGGAGTTGGGGTTGCTCTCTACATCAAAGCCTTTCTTAGCCATGGAATCCACAATCGTGGCAATCCCCACGTTCAGCTTCCTGGCTACCTGGCCCAATCGCATCATTTTTTCTTCTGACATACGCTAAAAACCTCTTGCTTTTATATGGTTGTGTAAATATACACCGATAGCGATTAAACTACCATTAATTTACTGTTCAAATTCCTGCCGTAAGATCCTGAAAATCTCGTCGATAGTTTCTTCTTCAAGCTCTGTTCTCCTGATCAGGTCCTCCCTGGTGACGGCCAGCACACTTTTTGCGGTATCCAAACCGGTCTTCTTAAGCTCCTGAATTACCCAACCTTCAATTTCATCAGAAAATTCCGACAGGTCTACGTCCTCCTCATCTTCATAACCGGACAGTTCCCGGAAGACGTCTATTTCATACCCGACCAACCTGCTGGCCAGACGGATATTAAATCCCCCCTTTCCTATGGCCAGAGATACCTGATCCGGCTTCAGGAATACAGAGAGTCTTTTTGCCTCCTCATTCACCTGTATGCTGGAGACCTTTGCAGGACTCAGGGCTCTGGAGACATACAGTTCCAGATTGTCGGTGTAGTTTATAACATCAATATTCTCATTTTGCAGCTCCCGGACTACTGCATGAATTCTGCTTCCTTTCATGCCCACACAGGCACCCACCGGGTCAATGCGGTCATCATAAGACTCCACGGCTACCTTCGCCCTTTCGCCAGGTTCCCGGACGATCTTTCTGATGGTAATCAGGCCGTCGTACACCTCCGGAACTTCATTTTCAAACAACCGCTCCAGAAAGATGGGAGAGGTTCTTGAAAGAATTATCCTTGGGTTTCCGTTTACCATTTCCACTTTATGGACGATGGCCCTGGTCGTGTCGCCTTTTCTGAACCTGTCCTTTGGGATTTGTTCTGATTTGGGCAGGATCAGTTCGTTACCGTCAGCGTCCATCAATAAGGTCTCTCTTCCCAATATCTGGTAGATTTCCGCCGTAACGATCTCACCGACGAGGTCTTCATACTGCTGGAAAAGCAAGTCTTTTTCCAGGTCCTTGATGCGCTGGATCAAGGTCTGCCTGGCCATCATCACGGCCCTGCGGCCAAAATCCACGAGTTCAATTTTTTCGTAGGTTTCCTCACCAATCTCGAAGTCAGGCTCAATTTTTCGGGCCTCTGACAAACTAATCTTGTCCACATCCCAAATATCTTCAGAATCGTCGTCGACGATCTCCCGGATCCTAACAATCTCCAGATCTCCTTTGTCGGCATTGATGATCACATCAAAGTTCTCATCCGTTTCGTATTTCTTACGGATCATCGCTCTAAATACGTCTTCCAAGATGCGGATCATGGTAGGCCGATCCACATTTTTTGATCTTGCAAACTCTGCAAATGATTCTATTAGAACTTTAGCATCCATTGTTTTTATTTAAAAGAGACTAACACGATTGATTTTTTTATTTGCTCCAGCGCCACTGTCACATCTTCTTCAGTGGCCTTTTTGCCCTTTTCTTTTTTCTTGATGCCCAGGATAATGCTCAGACGGTCCACGGCCTTCAAGGCCCCTTCCAGGCTGCTTCCATCTTCAAGGGTAACATTTAATGTCCTGCCAATGTTTTTTTCATACTGCCTGCGGGACTGCAGCGGATGGTCGAGACCGGGAGAGGAAACCTCCAACACGTAAGAGGCTTGCAACAGCTCCTTGGATTCGATTTCTTCCGCCACGGCGCGGCTTACCTGCGCACAGGTATTGATGTTAAGCCCGCTGTCGGCATCAATTAAAATCCTTAACTTTTGCTGGGCACCGGTTTCATTAATTGCTACATCTACCACGAAATGGGATTCGTCCGGTAGATGTTTTTCTACAATTTCTTCAATGGTCTGCTTCAAACCCATAATATCCGTTTTATACTATGAAAGCCCTTTAGATCCCTTCATTAAATGCAAACGATGGGCTTTGAGAACCAACCAACTGAATGATCATCCCCGGCTGTACGATATGCCATAATGAAAGAGGGGACTGTGTGTCCCCTCCTGGAATTCGGCCAATACGCTACAAAGGTAAGAAAAAAAATTATCTAATAAAAGAAAAGCCAGGGCCGGAAATTAATCCGCATCCAACCTCGGCGTACGTTTGTAAGGAAAGCGGCCAAATCAGGAAAATTCATTTATCCGCATCAGGGGCGCGGTTCCAAATCCCCCAGGATGCTTCAGCCTGTAAAATCAGCATTTCATGGCCGTTTTTGGTCAGGGCACCCCGGTCCGCGGCGGACTCCATCAATAAGGTGGTGGCAGGATTATACACCAGGTCATATACCAGGTGTTGGTCCGTAAGATATTCCAGGGGAATTGGCGGCATTTCGGCGATGTTTGGGAAGGTGCCCAGCGGTGTGGTATTGATGATTAAATGGTGCTCATCGAGATAACGACGATCTGCCACAAGGTCAGAATAGTCAACGCTGCCGGGGACTTTGGTCTTTTGTCGGGAAACCATCAAATATGGAATGGTCAAATCGGCCAGGGCCTGCTTGACGGCCCGGGAAGCGCCCCCGGAACCCAATATGAGCGCGCCGGGTTGCCGGCCATCCAGCCATTTGGATAGGGATTCCTTGAAGCCGTAATAATCGGTGTTAAACCCCGTGAGCCTACCGTTCTTGATGCGCACGGTATTTACCGCCCCGATCACTCTACACCCCGGTTCCATCTCATCAAGATAGGGGATGACCTGTTCCTTATAAGGAATGGTAACATTTAAACCTTCTAGTTCCGGGTTTTCCCTGATTACCTGCGTTATTTTTGAAATGCCGTCAATGTCGAACAACTCGTACTGGCAGTTGCCCAGGCCTTCCTTTTCAAATTTTTCCGAAAAAAATTTTTTCGAGAATGAATGCTTCAATGGATGTCCGATCAGTCCGAATTTTCTCATGTAGATTTTAAGTAATAGGCTACCCGCTCAATGCCGATCACCAGGACGATACCTATAAAAAACGCGAACATGGCGGCCAGAAACTGAGGTTCCTCACCCGTTGCGGCCAGGAAATGATGGGGAAAAATGTTTTCCGAGATGAAAGGTTCCTGCTCGCCGGAACTTGAAAATCTGTAACTCAGTACTTTTTTCCAGGGCCAGATTTTGTTAATGGACCCAAGCATGAAACCGGAGAGCAAGGCTATGGTAATGGCGTGATAATTTCTTAAAAGCCAGGCGATCAATCGGGAAAAGGAAAGTAAGCCAACCACGCA
>DATGOS010000334.1:0-3113 GCA_035305725.1 Cyclobacteriaceae bacterium | reverse complement strand
TCCGATTTGAGGGTCGAAATCCAAAAACTGCAGGCCCCAGATTTCTACGGGCGTGGGAGCGGGAAAGTCCAACAGGGGTTCTGCTTTGCCCATTTTTAAGCTAAAGCCGGTGAACCTGGCATAATTTACCGCCAGGCTCTCCAGTTTCAATCTATAAAGGGCTTCCGGATTTTTTTCCAACGGATTTTTAGCAAAATCTATCCGCAGGGATACCATCACCTTATGCAGCCTCGGTGTTGCGGCCTCTATCCATATATCGCCGGTTTTGAAGGAAATCGCCGGGGCTTCGATCAGGGGAATTTCCAGTTTGCGAATGCGGAGCCCGGGCTTGTCCCCACTGGCCGTAGCCCCTTTGCCGGTTACGGCAAAAGCGGAATCCACGGCTCCGATTTCAATGTTTTCCACGCCCTGTAGGCTTGGGTTAATAAAACCCATAGCCACCAGGGAATCATTGATCATATCCCGGACATAAGCGCCTCCTTTTAAGGAAATGCCCCGAAGCGCTATGTCTACCTCAAAACGCTTGTATTTTGCTTCGAATGCTGCCTTTCGCTCCCTGGCTTCAAATCTTTCCGCGCCTCCTTTTTTACCCTCCGCTGTTTGCTTGTCCGCATAGTACTGATTGTCCAGGTAGTGCAGGTCTTTGTACAAGTCCGCGATTTCCCTGGTCAGTACCGCAAAAGTGAGCGGGGTGTACAGCGGGTTTTCAGACTTGGCTTTTTCAAACTGTTCGTCAAGGGCTTGCTCGCGCCGGCGGATTTCCGGAATTATTTCCCGGAGCCGGTTCATTTCCGCATCCCTGTTTTCGTATTTCAGTCCTTTTTCCGCAGTGATATCCAGCAGCTTCTTCTTTTCTTCCTCAAGTTCCAGGATGGTTTTGTCCGCGTCTGATCCTACCAGTGCCGCTTTTTCAGCGCGCAGCTTCCTTTCCAGTGTCTTTATTCGTCCTTTAATATTTTGTGAGGCATCAATGGTCCATAAACGGGTCTCCTTAAGAAGGATTCCCTGCCTGATCAACGCTCCTTCTTTGTTTTTTTGCGCAATGCTAAAGTCGTCAAGGAATCCCACCGTGGTATCAAAGATATTTTTGACATTTAGGCTGGTAAAGGTGAGGGAAGTCCGGAGTGAAGAAAAGTTTTCCTTCATGAGTGCGCCCAAAGCATCTTTATACACATGCGCTTTGGCCCCTTTAAATTCTTCCGTCATGGTCATCACGGCATATGGCAGCAATTTCAGCGCATTGGGTAAGAGTCCCAGCAGTGCGGTCAGGGTAAAATCGGCATTTTTAAAAAGGCCGATGAACAAACCTTTAGACGCGGGCAGGTTTTCCTGCGACAGGGTAATGCGGAACCCTGTCATGCCTATATGGCCGATGGCCAAGGTGCTTTTGGGTGCAATAAGCTGAAAATTTTCAAGCTGGATATTTTCAATGCCTAAGGTCAAAAAAATGGAATTGTCGGGATCACTGGTTTCTTTGGTCCAGGACAAATTGATGGCCAGGCCCTGGAGCAGTCCCGGTCCACTCCGGTAAAGGGTGCCCGCCGCGAAATAATTAAGTCCCTCCAGCGGGATTACAGAAGCATAGATATTGGCCTGACGGTTTTTGTCGTGGATGCTGGCGAATATTTTTCCTGTCCTTGAGGATCCGGTTGTTTTAGCCAGATTGGGCAACAAGGTTTCCGATGCCCCCTGCTGCCGTATTTGCTGTTCCAGCCACTGTTCATTGTAATAATCATCGCCGACATGTGACTGGGTACCGATTTTCATTCCCCCCAGCGAACCTTTGTTGTCCCTGGTACCCTGTATTCGACGAAGATCGAACGTTCCGCGCTGCTCTCCGACCACCTTGCCTGATTTTCCGCCAAACAGGGTTTGCTTGACCACGTACCAGGTTTGGCTGCTGTCATGTTTGGCATGCAGGGCTCTGTCCTCATTGTACCGGAAGCCGTCAGCAGCCACAAAGCCATAACTCTCAAGCACAGGAACAATGGCAGTGGTTATTTTCCCTGCGGTATTTTTTGCCTGTAAAATGCCTTCCACTCTTTTTTCAAGCCCTCCCCTGACGGCTATGGCCAGGAGCAAAGCAAGACGCTGAGGGTCAAAAAAGTTGCTGGAATCGTTTAGCTGGATCAACAATTGTTCCGCATCGCTTTTGTCCTTGCCAGGTACCGATCCGGTGTCAATCCCCCGATCAAATCCAAATTTGCGGATGGCCTTGTCCTCATAGTTCAGGGCATTGCTCATGAGGTCCACATGGTCTACCGTAAGCCTTTCGGCAAAAGGCGCATCCCATTCAGGCCAGTTCCATGGCAGAAAGGCACTGTCCCAGTTGTGGGGTAGGGCTTTGTACTGGGCTTTGTAATTCTTCCTATAATACGCTTCCGCGTCTTTGTCCGCTTCTAACGCTCCCGCAAACATCGCGGTCTCGATAAATGCCCGGCGCTGTTCCTCCGGTAATACCTTCAGTTGTTCATATATCTTCAGCGCTTCCTCCCTTCCCACCTCATCCGTGTCGGTAAGGTAGGCCATGGTTTGTTTTCTGATGCCGGTGAAGGGGTCAAATTTCTTCTTTACGGTTTTAAAAAGCGTTTCATACTGGCTGTAAAACTTTATTTTCCTTTCTACTGAGGGAGCGAGCAGGTGAATCCGGTGAAATTCCCTGTTGTTGAAGCTGGAAGGATAATTTTTTGCCGCGATGGTTTTGATCAGTTCCTCCACCTCCGCTTTCAGCGGCTCGCCGGTATAGGGGGATATATACTTAAGGATATGGTCAAATACTGGAAGGTGCTGTGCATAAAGCAGCGACTTTTCTTCCTCTGTCTGGTACCAGCAATCAATTAGGGAAAAAGCTGCTAACGAAGATTTTAACACCAACTCCTCCGCCGAATAAAGCTCGGCGACAAGTGTTGGAGGCATCTTTTCAAGAAAAAGTTTCCGGATATCAGGATGAAGTGCAAGCCATTCTTTTTTCCTGCTGAGGCTGCCCCATTCCAAAAGGTCGTTGAGTTGCAGCCAGGCTGCGGGAAAACTTCCAGCCAGCAGTTTAGTGCGTATTTCTTCCGCCTGGTCCTGCTGGGTTATCGTTTCACCTTCCTTTCGTTGTACAGAACCTT
>DATGOS010000333.1:0-2447 GCA_035305725.1 Cyclobacteriaceae bacterium | reverse complement strand
CAGCACTCACGCTTCTGGCGCGGCTATATCTTTATTGGGGCAAGATGGCTGAGGCCGAGGCAGCCGCCAGCGCAGCAATGAATCTCCTGGGACTGACCAGCAACGGCGGCGGTTTGGTAGCTCCCGGCGTTTACGTCGACGCATTTTCCACACCCCCCCATCCTGAGTCCATATTTGAGCTCGAACTACGGGAAGTGGACTGGAACAGTGCTGACGGTGTCAACAATTCCCTTAACTCCCTCACCTCGAACAATAATGCTGCGGCACAGTTTATCGTGGGAGCGTCCGACGATTTGATCCAGGCTTATGAGGAAGGAGATGTAAGGCGAGATACCTGGACACAAACCACGGTGATCGGCGTGGAGGGTCCGGTGTATGCCAGCAGAAAATGGACCGGCTATAAGGGTAACTTTCTTGAAAACATTCCTGTGCTTAGGGCTTCGGAGCTTTATTTGATCCGTGCGGAGGCAAGGTATGCCACCAATCCTGCGGGGGCGCGGGCGGACATCAACGCACTGCGCTCCCGCAGAGGCCTGGAACCGGTGGATGCGGTGCTTTCGGGACCGGCTTTGTTAAACCGGATTTTATTGGAGCGGAGGCTTGAGTTTGCCCTGGAAGGCCATCGCTTTTTTGACCTAAAACGAAACGGCCGAAATATTACCAAGCACGGCTCCTTTTTGGAAGTTCCCTATACGGATTTCCGGGTTCTTTCCGATATCCCAGTAGAACAAATTGAACTAAACCCGAATTTGGAGCAAAATCCGGGATATAATTGAGTAATGAGCGGAAACAATGATGATTAAGAAGATGTTTTTCTTTTGGGCCATTTTGTTGGGATCCTTGATGCTGCCAGCCTGTATGGAGGATTCGGGGTTCAATATCGTTTGGACTGGCTTGGAGGTGGAATTTGAAAAATCCGCTCTTCCCGATCATGCGTTCACTGAAGTAGTGTTTCAAGAAGACCGAAGGAGCAATCAGGTTGATCAAACCATGGTACGGATCAACCTCGTCGGCGCGCAGTTAGACGTTCCGGTAAACGTCCTGATTGGCATCGACACCTCATCTACCGCTGTCCAGGGAGTCCATTATAACATAGCGGATATGGAAGTTACGATTCCCGCCAACGGCAGCTTTGTGGATTTACCCGTTGATATACTGACCGGTAATCTGGATGCCGCTGAATCGCCTGACCTGGTATTGAATATATTGGATGCGGGAGATGTTAAGGTTAGCGTCAACTATCGTTCCGTAACGCTTCGGATCCGCGTGGCCTGTCCCTCAGATCTTTCAGGCACTTACAGCACGGTCACGGTAGGCACGGAGGGCACGGTGAATTACCAGGTGACGATCACTGAGATTGAACCTTTGACTTACAGAATATCGGACATCACCGGGGGTGTTTACTCCCTGAATTATGGAGAGGATGACAATCCGGCAATTTTTACCGACCTGTGCAATGAAATAACTGTTTTCGATCAACCCGACCAGGTGTTTGAAAACGGGACCTTTAACGGTAGCGGCAGGGTAAATCCTGATGGCACCATTGTCATTTCCTGGGAAAACGACAATGAAATCAGTGGTGTGACCACCCTAACCAAAACAGACTAATACGCTCTTTCGGCTTGTCATGAGAAAACTCGCTTTCCCCCTTTTGTTCCTTTTTTTGGCCTCGTCTGCCCTCGCGCAAGTTCCGGTGCGGCAGGACAGCAGGCTGCTTGAGCAAAGGAAAAATATATTAAGTAGGATTGATAGGGAATCCAGGAAGGACTTCTTACCGCAAGCGGAAAAGGAAAAATTGGCGAAGCAATACAACTTTCCCGTAGTGTTAAATTTAGAACACGGCAGGACGGCAGATTTTCAATACCTGGACGAGGCTGGGAAGCCTGTTTATTATACCACGTTTAATATAAGCGCCGCTGTTACCACAGGCGCTGCATCATTACAGCCTGGGGGGGAACTTGGCCTGGAGCTCACGGGTAGGGGTATGGTGGTGGGCATCTATGACCAAACCCGTCCCAAACCAAACCATAGGGAGTTTGAAAACAGGGTCACCCAGGTGGATGGATCTACGGAAATCATCAGCAACCACGCCACCCATGTGACCGGCACCATCCTGGCCAGGGGCCTCAACCGAAATGCCAGGGGGATGGCCAACGAAGCCACCGGATGGGCGTTCAACTGGGACGGGGATATTTCCAAAATGATTCAAAACGGGTATGATCCTGACCTTAGGCCGGGAGGACATATCATCACCAACCATTCTTATGGCTTTTTGATCGGTTGGTACCGTGATGCCGCGGGAAACTGGGCCTGGGCAGGCAATCCGGCGATCAACAACCGGGAAGACTATCGTTTTGGATTTTATGGACCCAAGACCAAACAAATTGATGAGCTTGCATTCTCAAAGCCGTACTTTACCATGGTTTGGGCCGCCGGCAATGACAGAA
>DATGOS010000332.1:0-3956 GCA_035305725.1 Cyclobacteriaceae bacterium | reverse complement strand
CACGGCATGATGGGCGAATGGCCGGCGTTGTTGAAGGATCAGAAAATGAAAATTCTGGAAAGCAGCCGACGGGAGGATTTTACCCAACACCGTATACGCTTCGAATGGGTGCCCGGCCAAACCACGGAAGGTTACCTTCTCGTGCCCGATGGCAAGGGGCGCAAACCTGCCGTGATCAGCGTTTTTTATGAGCCGGAGACCGGGATTGGCCTTGGAACCCGTCCTTTCCGTGATTATGCCTATCAGTTGGTAAAGCGGGGCTTCGTCACCTTATCTTTGGGTACCACCGAGTCCACCAACAATAAGACCTACTCCATTTATTATCCTTCCATAGAAAATGCACAGGTAGAGCCGCTTTCCATGCTGGCTTATGCCGCCGCCAATGCCTGGCATGTGCTTGCGAAAGTTCCGGAGGTTGATTCCAAAAGAATCGGAATCGTGGGACACTCCTACGGCGGCAAATGGGCCATGTTTGCTTCAGCCTTGTTTGACAAATTTGCTTGCGCGGCCTGGTCTGATCCGGGCATAGTGTTTGAACAATCCCGCCCCAGTGTCAACTATTGGGAGCCTTGGTATCTCGGCTATCATCCCCCACCCTGGCGAAAAAGAGGCGTGCCTGACGAGGATAATCCCGCTACAGGCCTGTACCCAGAACTTCTGGAGAATGGGTACGACCTGCACGAACTCCACGCCCTTATGGCCCCAAGACCCTTTTTGGTCTCCGGAGGCTCGGAGGATCCGGTAGAACGCTGGATTCCCCTCAACCATACCATCGCGGTGAACAAGCTTCTGGGTTATGAAAACCGGGTGGGCATGAGCAACCGTCCCGAACATTCTCCCAACCAGGAATCCAACGAACTGATCATCCTCTTTTTTGAGCACTTTCTTAAAAAATAACTCCCATTGCTAAAGTTTTAGATATGTTTAAACCAACCGCCGGTCTGTTTTTTATGCTTATCGGGCTGCTGTCAATCCTGCAGGTTGAAGCACAGACAGAAAAAGAAATCCGGAAAAATTATCTGGATGAACTTATCATGCTGCAGGAAAAACCTCCATCCCCTGACGCATTTGTAAGTTATCACGACAGTACCTGGGTGGATTGGGTGGAACGGACAGGGGAATTGCCCCCCAATTACGAGAAGTTGCCCTCCATTCCATTTTTACCCGATCCTCTGGTGATGGATGAAGGAGGAAAAAACATACCCGTCACCACCATGGCACAATGGAAAAAACAGCGGGAATATTTGGCCCAGCAGGCAAAGCATATCTTTTCCGGCACTTTTCCTGATCCTCCCAAAAATCTGAAAGCAAAAATTCTGGACGAAAAAACCGAAAACGGGGTTAAAATCCAGATGATTGAGCTGAGGTTTGGTGAAAATGACCAGGCCAAACTCACACTGGAGCTTTTCACGCCTCCCGGTCCGGGGCCTTTTCCGGTATTTATGACCCAATGGAACCACAGGGGCTGGGCCCAGATTGCGGTAAGGAGGGGCTATATGGGGCTGATATATGCTGGCGCGGACGCAAAGGATGATACCCGGGAGTACCTTAGGCTTTACCCGGAACATGACTGGAGCACGTTGATGACGCGGGCCTGGGGTGCCCATAGGGCAGTGGATTATCTCTATACCCTGGACGAGGTGGATAAGGAGAAAATTGCAATCACCGGCCATTCCAGAAACGGCAAGCAGTCCCTTTTCGCTGCTGCCTATGACGACAGGATAACGGCCGTCATTACCAGCAGCGGGGGAACCGGCGGAGAATTCCCTTACCGGTACACTGACGAACGGCATTCCAATGAGTCCATCGATTTTTTGGTATCCAGAAGAACCCATTGGCTGCATCCACGCCTGCGCTTTTATTCGGGAAGGGAGCATAAAATGCCTATTGACCAAAATTCCCTGATGGCGCTGATCGCCCCCAATGCCCTGTTGCTGAGCTCTTCCATCCGGGAAGGTGGCGGAGGAGATCCCTGGGCCATCGAACAGATTTACACATCTTTACACGGGATCTATGACTTCCTTGGCGCTCCGGAAAAACTGGGCATCCGGCTCCGCGACGGGGAGCACGGAGTATCCGAACGGGATATAGAATCCTATGTAGACTGGCTGGATATCCAGTTTGGACGAAAGGACCTTCCCTGGGACAACAAACTCTTCTACAATTATTCCTTTGAAAAATGGAAAGCCGAAAGCGGTGAAAAAATCAACCCCAATGATTTTCCTGAAGTTCAGAATCCTACAAAATCCAATAAACTACAGGGGCAAAATGCCTGGACGGATAAAAAAACTGAAATTACAAATCAGGTCCAATGGTTGCTTGGAGACGAGCCTCCGGGAGTACCTGCCAGTGACATCGAAAATCTCAGCAGCCGGGAGGATTATGTAAGCAGTTTCATCAGGCGCCCACGGGTAAAAAATGGGATAAAACAAAATATTGCGCCATATAACGGCATCGGGGATTACCTGTACGGCTCTCTTTACTATCCCGCCGATAAGGAAGGTAATGTACGTGCCGGGGACAGTGACAAGATTCCGGTGGTGATTTTCCTGCACAAGTACACCAACACAGGCTATGATGCCAGCTTAAACGCCCTGTTTGACGACATCCTGGCAAAAGGAATGGCGGTGCTGGCGATGGATCTGATAGGTTATGGAGCCAGAATCGAGGAAGGGACATTGTTTTACGAAAGATATCCACACTGGTCCAAAATGGGGAAAATGGTGACCGACACACGGGCTGCCGTGGATGCCCTGGCGAGTCTCGAATTTATCGATCAGGACAAAATCTATGTGGCCGGATATGCGCTTGGCGGGACCGTGAGTTTATTAACGGCTGCTTTGGAACCACGAATAGCCGCTGTAGGAGTATCCAGTGCTTTCACGCCGCTCAGGACTGCGACCAATCATGTGGAAGGACTTAAAGCCTATTCGCACCTGTATGGACTACTCCCGAGACTGGGTTTTTTTGAAGGCCATGAAACGAGGATTCCGGTTGATTTTCCTGAAGTACTTGCCTCAATTGCCCCCAGGCCGTTGCTGGTGATTGCGCCGGAACTGGACAGGCATGCGGATCATGGGCAAATTCTGAATACCGTAAAGGACGTGAAGGGCATCTATAACCTTTTCGGGGCTTCGCAAAAGATGGAATTCGATGCCCCCCATGGATTTAACCATTTTACCCGGGAACAACAAAAAACCCTGGTAAACTGGCTGGACCGGGTTTCAAAGGATCAACCCTAAGAAACTCCGTCCCAGCGATGGATTTGCAGGCGTATTACGTTAAGTTTGGGAAAATTTAGAAATTAGTTAAGACTGCCCAGACTGCCTATAAAAAACCCGGTGAATACTCCCGGAACATTAAAACCTTATAAGCCTTTTATGATAATGACAAACGAGAAGATGATTAATTTTGCCAAAAGAATTGAAATCCCGGCATTACTTTTTTTAATGATGGCATGTTCCGGGCCTACCGCAACTGATCAGGGAAACCAAGATGTAGCTGCTGATGAAGTTGCCCAAGGAGGGGACAAAGTTAACACGCTTTCTGAAAGCGAACGCTCGGAAGGCTGGGAACTGCTTTTCGACGGAAAAAACCTGGACAAGTGGAGAAGCGAAAAAGGCGAAACCTTCCCCTCGGAGGCCTGGGTAATTAAAGACGGCGCCTTGGTGCTTGAGCAAAAAGGAGGCAACATTATTACCAGGGAAAAATACGGCGACTTCGAGCTCGTCTGGGAATTCAACCTTACGTCTGAAGCCAACAGCGGCATCAAGTATTTTGTGGACACCATTGACAACAACAGCACAGGCAAACCGGCCTTCAACGGGCCGGAATACCAAATCATCGACGACTTCAACCATAGCCAAATAAAAGAGGACCCACACGGTCTCTCTTCCACAGGATCGGTCTACCTCCTTTACGCGCCTGAAAACAAGACCCTAAACCCTGCCGGAGAA
>DATGOS010000331.1:0-8777 GCA_035305725.1 Cyclobacteriaceae bacterium | reverse complement strand
ATTAGATATAAGATATAAGATGACACGGCCCACGGTTCAAAAATTGGTTATTTAACTCCCGAATCTCTATCCAATAATGACTCCAGCGGAGTCAGGTGATGTTAGCTAGACGGAACCGGGTATTAACACAAAGAACAAGTGTCAGGTGACATCAGGACGTGCCAAGGAAAGGGTCGACAGTCAACAAGCCCACGGACCACAGCCTTCCCGCTGAAAATGACCGTAGGCAGAAGCCTGAGGGTCTTCAATGTGAATGACCGGGGGTGTCACCCCCTGAAAAAAGATACTTGAATGGGTTGAATATCAGTTCCGGAATGGATTTAATGCTACAACATTCAATTTAAGATTGGAATGTTCACGGGAGCTGACCAAGTGGAAAAGTGTCAAGAAAAATCAGGACGTGACATTTTATGGTGAAAAAATTCATCTTGTGTCTTACGTCTTATATCTAACATCTATAACCAAAGTAACATCTATAACCAAAGTAACAAATGGCGGTAAGACTAGACCTGGTATGGGATCAGTCTCGTATCTCACATCTCACGTCTCACGTCTAATTTAAAACGATATGGAAAACGCAAATCCTGAAGAAAGCCTCCATGAGTCCGTCCCTGTGGCAGGAATGTACAAAGACTGGTTTTTGGATTATGCTTCTTATGTAATATTGGAACGGGCCGTGCCTGCCATTGAGGACGGGCTGAAGCCGGTTCAAAGGCGGATCCTTCATGCCATGAAGGAAATGGACGACGGCAGGTTCAACAAGGTGGCCAACATCATCGGGCAAACCATGCAGTACCACCCGCATGGGGATGCTTCTATCAGTGATGCCATTGTCAATATAGGCCAAAAGGAGCTGCTGATCGAAACCCAGGGCAACTGGGGTGACATCCGCACCGGCGACGGGGCCGCCGCTGCCAGGTATATTGAAGCGCGCCTGTCCAGATTTGCCCTGGAGGTCGTATTCAACCCACAGACCACCGAGTGGCAACTGTCGTACGACGGGCGAAAAAAAGAGCCGGTCACCCTGCCTGTCAAATTTCCCCTGCTGCTGGCCCAGGGAGTGGAGGGCATTGCCGTGGGTTTATCCACCAAGGTGCTACCCCATAATTTTCGTGAATTAATAGAAGGTTCCATTGAAATCCTGAAGGGCGGTACGACCAACATTATGCCCGACTTTCCCACGGGCGGACTGGCTGACTTCTCGGAATACAACGAGGGGATGCGCGGAGGAAGAATCAAAGTCCGGGCAAAAATCGAAGAAGAGGACAACAAAACACTTCTGGTTAAGGAAATCCCTTTTGGCACGACCACCAATTCAATCATCGAATCCATCATCAAGGCCAATGACAAAGGGAAAATCAAGATCAAAAAGGTGGTGGACAATACGGCCAAGGATGTTGAAATCCAGATCCAGCTGGCGCCCGGGCAATCCCCCGGCATGACCATCGATGCCTTGTATGCCTTCACGGACTGTGAGGTTTCCATTTCCCCCAATGCCTGTGTAATTATCGGCGACAAGCCGGTGTTTATGAGCGTCAACGAGATGCTGGCCCTCAACACGAAGCAGACAAAGGTACTTTTGCAGCGGGAACTGGAAATCAGAAGGAAAGAGCTATCGGAAAAGCTGCTTTTTGCCTCACTGGAAAAGATTTTTATCGAAAACCGGATATATAGGGACATCGAGGAATGCGAAACCTGGGAGGCCGTCATTGCCGCCATTGACGCGGGTCTGGAACCCTACAAGCCGGATTTTTACAGGGAGATCACAGAAGAGGACATTGTGCGCCTCACTGAAATCAAAATCAAGCGGATCTCAAAGTTTGACGCATTTAAGGCGGATGAATTGATGAGAAAGCTTGAAGAGGAACTGAAGCAGGTCAACCATGACCTGAAACACCTCACCGCCTACTGCATCAAGTATTTCCAAAATCTTTTGGAAAAATACGGCAAAGGCAGGGAGCGAAAAACAGAAATCCAGGCCTTTGATACCATCGAAGCTACGGTGGTGGCGGCCAACAACGCCAAACTGTATGTCAACCGGCAGGACGGATTTATCGGTTATGGGTTGAAGAAGGATGAGTTTGTCTGTGACTGTTCTGATCTCGACGACATAATCGCCTTCAAAAAGGACGGAACTTGCGTGGTGAGCCGGATACAGGAAAAGGTTTTTGTAGGGAAGGACATCATCCACGCGGCGGTTTACCGGAAAGGGGACGAGCGGATGGTTTACAACATGGTATATCTGGACGGCGGTACAGGACGGGCCATGGTCAAAAGGTTTCAGGTGCTTAGCGTCACACGTGACCGCGAGTACGTATTGACCAAGGGAAACAAGGGTTCCAAGGTGCTTTATTTTACCGCCAACCCCAATGGCGAGGCCGAGATTGTCACCGTTTACCTGACCCAGGGTTCCAAGGCCCGGGTAAAAGTTTTTGATTTTGACTTTTCTACGCTGGAAATAAAAGGAAGAAGCGCCCAGGGCAATATCCTGTCCAGGTATCCGGTCAGAAAAATCCAACTGAAAATGGAAGGCACGTCCACCCTTGGCGGCCTGGACCTGTATTATGACGAGCATGTTGGGAAACTGAATACAGACCAGCGGGGCACCCATATCGGGAATTTTCTGGGGGATGATAAGATCATTGTGTTTTACCGGGACGGTTCCTATGAATTGACAGGCTTTGATATTTCCAACCGTTACAATGCCGCGGACCTGCTGCTTATTGAAAAGTTTGACCCGCAAAAGGTGGTATCTGCTATTTACTTTGACGGTGCCAGCAAGAACTTTTATGTAAAAAGGTTTTTGATAGAAACCTCCACGATGAATAAGAAGTTCAGCTTTATTTCGGACCACAAACAGTCCTATCTAAAACTTGTGTCCACGGAAAAGCAGCCCCAGGCCAGGGTGGTGTTGCAAAAAGGGAAGGAGACCGTGGAGGCGGAGTATGATCTGGATATGTTGATTGACGTGAAGGGATGGAAAGCCGTGGGCAACAAAGTTTCCAACCATTTTATCAAGGAGATTCATTTGATTTCTTCTGTCAAAAGCCAGGAAGAACAAAACGGGCAAGAGGACTTGGAAATAGGATCCACCGTGGATTTCAAGATCAAAAAGGGAGACGAGGATCAACTGGGGTTGTTTTAGGAACTGATCCGGTAAAAGACCGGGGAACTTATTGAGTATTGAGGGTTGAACATTGCGTGTTGAAGATTAACCGCGGAGTGCGCGATGGTTATTCGAAGGGAGCATTGGGTGTCTATTAAAAAATACCCCATACCCATCTATTACCCAAATACTCTTAGCAATTGATTATGGCGTTGGGAAGTTTGTCAGTAGGGGAATTTCTGTAGGACATCAATCAAAGTACAACAAAAAATCACGCAAAGTAATGTAAGAACAGCGCAAAGGCCGTATAATTAAAAATGAGGAACTTCACCGATCTTTGCACTTGACTTTGCGGCTTGGCCTGCCCTCCGGAATTTAAAATTTTATATTGAAATATTAAATCTATTCTGGAACCAAAAATTCAACCCCTTCGAGAGGCTTTACCCCCAACACAAGTTTTTCCATGCTGTTCATTTTTTCGTCCAGACATGGCCTTTTCACGCTGTGAGGCGGGCCAACGTCACCACTGATGCTATATGGCTGGGGCGGTCCTCAGGTTTTTATTGGGAAGTCTTTCAGGCTATGCCCCATTTGATATAGTGATTGTCCATATTTGTAGCGGCCCTACAGGCTGGGGTTCTCGTTCTGCGTCAATGTCTTGGGGCGGTGCCCAAGGTTCTGGTGTATAAGCCTTTCAGGCTTTATTCAGGATCGTATTCCATTATTCACCCCAACAGCCAATAACTCAATAACCAAATTGCTCATGAACCAGCAATAACTCAATAACCCAATACCCAATAACCAAACCCGATTATCTTCCAATTTCCATTTTCCCGGTTAATTTCCCATATTTGCGCTCCGTTAGCCCGCCTGTTTGTAAAGGTGGCCTAGGTAAATTTATACCCATAAAGAATGGCTGAGGAACAAATCAACATCACGCTGCCGGACGGCACTGTAAAAAAGGTGCAAAAAGGCACAACCGGCCTGGAGATAGCCCAGGAAATCAGCGAAGGCCTGGCCAGAAACGTCCTGGCGGCGAAAGTAAACGGAGAGGTGTGGGATGCCACCCGACCCATAAATACCGACGCTACCCTTCAGCTACTCACCTGGAATGAAAAAGAAGGGAAATCGACCTTTTGGCACTCTTCTGCCCACCTGCTGGCGGAAGCCCTGGAAGCGCTATACCCCGGCGTGAAGTTCGGCATCGGTCCTCCCATAGAAACAGGCTTTTATTACGACGTGGATTTTGGTGACAAAACCTTGGAGGGATCTGAGCTGGAAGCCATTGAAGCGAAAATGACGGAGCTGGCCCGGAGGAAAAACGACTATATACGGCGGGACATTTCCAAGCCGGAAGCCGTAGCCTTTTTTAAAGAAAAGGGCGATGAATACAAACTGGACCTCCTGGAAGGTTTGGATGACGGGCAGATCACTTTTTACGAGCAGGGAGAATTTGTGGATTTGTGCCGAGGCCCCCATATCCCCCATACAGGATTTATAAAGTCCATCAAGCTGCTCAATATCGCGGGTGCCTATTGGCGGGGAGATGAAAAAAACACGATGCTCACCCGGATCTATGGGGTTTCCTTTCCCAAAGCAAAGGAGCTTCAGGAATATCTTCAGATGCTGGAGGAAGCAAAAAAAAGGGACCATAGAAAACTGGGGAGGGAACTGGAACTGTTTGCCTTTTCCGAAAAGGTGGGTATGGGGTTGCCGCTGTGGCTCCCCAAAGGAACCCTATTAAGGGAAAAGCTTGTCGCTTTTTTAAAGAAAGCACAGGATAAAACCGGATACGAGCAGGTGATTACGCCGCACATTGGCCACAAGGCTTTGTACGAGACCTCCGGTCATTACGAAAAGTACGGCAAGGATTCCTTTAAGCCCATCACTACCCCCAATGAAGGTGAGGAGTTTTTGCTCAAGCCTATGAACTGTCCACATCATTGTGAGATATATAAGGTCAAGCCCAGGTCCTATAAGGACCTTCCCGTAAGGTATGCGGAGTTCGGGACCGTATACCGCTATGAACAAAGCGGGGAGCTGCATGGTTTGACCAGGGTGAGAGGGTTTACCCAGGATGACGCGCATATATTTTGCCGGCCCGACCAGGTAAAGGAGGAGTTTATTAAAGTCATCGATCTGGTGCTTTATGTGTTAAAGGCTTTGGATTTTCAGCAGTTTACCGCCCAGATTTCCCTGCGGGACCCCGAAAATAAAGAAAAATATATAGGTTCCGATGAGGGATGGGATAAAGCCGAGTCCGCCATTGTCGAAGCGGCCAGTGAAAGGGGGCTCGATACGGTGACGGTACTGGGGGAAGCGGCATTTTATGGACCCAAGCTGGACTTTATGGTCAAGGATGCCCTTGGGAGAAGCTGGCAGTTGGGAACTATTCAGGTGGATTATCAGTTGCCGGAACGGTTTGAGCTTGAGTATGTGGGCTCGGACAACCAGAAGCACCGTCCGGTCATGATCCATAGGGCGCCCTTCGGGTCGCTGGAGAGATTCGTGGCGGTATTGATTGAGCATTGTGCGGGCAACTTCCCGCTTTGGCTGTCGCCGGAGCAGGTGCATGTGCTTCCCATTTCAGAAAAATTTGCGGCGTATGCGGAAAAGATAAACAGGTTTTTGGCGGATAGCGATATCGTAGGATCCATTGATAACCGGGATGAAAAGATCGGCAGGAAAATCCGGGACGCCGAACTGAAGAAAGTTCCCTTTATGGTCATTGTAGGCGAAAAGGAACAGGACGAGGGGAAGGTTTCCGTGAGAAGACATGGCCAGGGAGACCTGGGAAGTTTCACGCCGGAGGAATTTATAAAGTATTTTACGGAAGCGGTAGCAGCTTCATTGGGAAAATAATTTCGAACAGGAAAAAAGAGTCGAATTATTGATAATTAAAAAAATATCCGATATTTGCAGTAAAATCATTAAACAACCATAACAATTTTGAGAGGAAGAAAGCCGTTTAAACCCAGACAGGAAGAACCATATAAAGTTAACGCGAAGATTAGAGCCAGAGAAGTGAGGGTGGTGGGGGATTTTGTGGAAGGTGGTAATGCTGTATTTCCCACGGATGAGGCAATAAAGCTAGCCCAGGAAAACGACCTAGATCTGGTGGAGATTTCTCCTACTGCCAGTCCACCCGTTTGCAAGATTATCGACTATGCAAAGTTCAAATACGAGCAGAAAAAGAAGCAGAAGGAAATTAAGTCCAATGCCGCGAAGACTGTTTTAAAGGAGATTAGGTTTGGTCCCAACACGGATGATCACGATTTCGATTTCAAACTGAAACATGCCATCAACTTTCTGAAAGAGGGCGCCAAGGTAAAGGCTTATGTTCATTTTGTGGGCAGGAGCATCGTCTTTAAGGAAAGAGGCGAAATGTTACTTTTAAAGTTTGCCCAGGCTTTGGAGGAATACGGACAGGTGGAGCAGCTTCCCAAGATGGAAGGCAAAAGAATGAACATTTTTATCGCTCCCAAGGGGGGAAACAAGAAATAATATCAACCAATAAAGATAATGCCAAAAGTAAAAACAAAATCGAGTGCAAAGAAAAGGTTCAAGTTGACAGGGACCGGAAAGATCAGAAGGAAACACGCCTACAAAAGCCATATTTTGACCAAGAAGTCCACGAAGAGAAAGAGGAATCTTACCAAGATGGGTTTTGTTCACCCCGCTGACGAAGGAAGGGTGACGGACATGTTGAGAATCTGATAGTTTAGTTAAGGTTAATTATTCACCGGATGTTTGGTAAAAAGACCTTCCCGACAATCATCGGAAGGCACCAAAGGTCAAAAATTTAAAATTATGCCAAGATCAGTAAACGCGGTAGCGTCAAGAGCAAGAAGAAAAAGAATATTAAAGGCCACCAGGGGCTATTTCGGAAGAGGCAGCAATGTGTGGACCGTGGCCAAAAACAAATATGAGAAGGGCCTGCAGTATGCCTACAGGGATAGAAAGGTCAAGAAAAGGGAATTCAGAAAACTTTGGATACAGCGGATCAACGCCGGTGCCAGGCTGCACGGATATTCCTACTCCCAATTTATGGGATTGCTGAAAAAAGGCGAAATAGGGCTGAACAGGAAGGTTTTGGCTGATTTGGCCATGAATCATCCCGAGGCCTTCAAGGCAGTGGTTGATAAAGTTAAATAAAAAAATGCCTGTTTTTAATGATTATGAAAAACCCTCCCTGAGGGTTTTTTTTGTTTGGTTGAAGTTTTATCATCGGCATATCGCAATTTTTACTATATTACAATAACCAAAGGGGAAGAAAACCGGAAAAATTGTTTTCCATGATAAAAAGTGTTAAGATGGCAAAAAAAGAAAAACCCCTGTTGTGAAGGGGTTTTTGTAGCGAGAACGGGATTTGAACCCGTGACCTCAGGGTTATGAATCCTGTGCTCTAACCAACTGAGCTACCTCGCCAGAAGTATTTTAACGGGAATCCTGAACAACCACGGACAACTTGAAACGAATCCGGCTCCTTTATGAGGCTGGGCTGCTCCCATTTGGAGTGCAAATATGTGGGCTTATTCTCTGATTAACAAATTCACAGGTAAAAAAAAACCTGCTTTTGTATTATTATAACAACTCATGAAAATGGTGAAAAACAAATTTGTGGCGGATTTTCAGATAAATACTTCAAAGAAGATCATTTTTCCTTATTTAAGTACAGCAAGCGGGCTTTCTCAGTGGTTTGCGGATGACGTGACCATCAATGAGGACAAGGTTTACAACTTTGTTTATGACGGGGAGGACCATTTTGCCAAAGCGGTGATCATGCGCAACAACCATAATGTGAAGTTCGAATTTTTTGACCCCAGTCTGGAGGAAGAAGATGATACCGACCGCGCCTACATCGAATTCCGACTGGACGAAAATGAACTCACCCAGACCTTCTTTTTGCGGGTAATCGATTATAGTGACAGTTATGACGACGAAGAGCAGGAATCTATTTGGGAAACCCTGATTCATTCCCTCAAGGAAATTATCGGAGGATAAATTATCTTAAATTTATATCCTTAAAAAAAATATTATAACCTTGCCTCAGTCGTTTCGTAGAAGGTAGGGCAATATTTGATGAAAAAATTAGATAAGCTAATCCTAGGGTCCTTTATAGGACCATTTTTATTAACTTTTGTCGTGGTGGATTTTATTCTGCTGACGGTAAATATGCTGAAATATTTCGACGAGATCTTTGGCAAGGGCCTTCCGTTTGGGGTTTATATGGAATTGATCAGCTATTTTGTGATCAGTATTTCTCCTATGGCCCTGCCCCTGGCCGTGCTGCTCTCCTCATTGATGACCTTTGGCAATCTTGGGGAGCATTTTGAACTGACCGCCATCAAGGGCAGCGGCATATCCCTGCTCCGTGCCCTGCTGCCTATTGGTCTTTTCGTGGTGGGTCTTACTGCCTTTGCATTCTATTCCAACAATTATATTGTCCCTAAAATTAACCTGAAGACCTTCAGCCTTTTGTATGACATGCGGATGAAATCGCCAGCTCTGGACATTAAGGAGGGGGTTTTTTACAACGGTATTCCTAATTACAGCATCAAGGTCAACAGAAAAGTGGATGATTCAAAGCTGTATGATATCCTCATTTATGACCACACTTCGGGCAGGGGCAATACCAATGTGATCACGGCGGATTCGGGGAGAATGGAGC
>DATGOS010000330.1:0-4156 GCA_035305725.1 Cyclobacteriaceae bacterium | reverse complement strand
CAGGTGAGGACATAGATCCGAAATTTGACCAGATCAATTCCTTCGAAACCCGCAAAGTGATGAAAAGGGTCACGGAAGCCTAAACAGTCTGAAGAGATATTCTAAGGATAACCTTTTTCGTAGGACCCATCAGGAAATTGTAATCAAACTTTTGGCCTCAACCCACGATGTCTCTTTCCCTCGGGGCTGTGATTTATGCGAGAATATTCCACATGTTGATGTTCATTCCCGCAGCACAGCGATTGCTTTTGGCAGGCTAATGTTCAAAATTCGCAATAAAACCCCTGGCAGGCAATGGCATTCTTCTTGAGCCAGGTAGGAAATAATCAGTCACTTAAAACCAACATTATGAATTATCCAAGATTATCGAAGGCTTTTGCGTTAACCGCATCGCTTTTCGTTTTTGCCATCGGAGCAATGGCACAGCAACAATCCCCCGCAACTCAGGGCGTAGATGAGGATTTCACCGACCAGGAATATGAAACCTTTATAACAATCAATGAGGAACTGATCCCTCTTCAGCAGGAGGCCGAAGGGGAAATGATCGCTGCGATCGCTGAACAGGGTCTTGACGTCGCAAGGTTTCAGGAGCTGGCGCAGGCCCAACAGACGGGAAAAATCACTGATGTTTCCCAGGACCCACAGGAAATTGCAAAATTTAATGAAGCCGGCCAGAAAGTAATAAAGGTACAGGAAAAGGTTCAGGCGGAAATCAAACAGAAAATAGAGGAAAACCAGATGGACGTGCAAAAATTCCAACGAATTTCCATGGCTTATAACCAGAGTGAGACTGTGAGGGAAAAAATTGACCGGTTGCTTCAGGAACGTCAAGAACCACAACAGCAGGGACAAGAACCGCAGAAACCCTAAGATAACAGCGTTAACTTAAGAAAAGGCCCCTGGATGATATTCATCATCAGGGGCTTTTTTATTATATTGTTAAGGATAAGTTTCCGGTACGCAAAGGCTCCACCGGATTGTAGCGCTTAGCTAAATAAAGGAAAATGAAAGGACATTTTCTTCAGGAAGGAATATAGTATTAGGTTTAATAGCAAATGGCTTGATTATTTTATGCCTCTACAAAATTATAGAACTCATCGTTTCAATGAGTACTTGCTAATGGTTCCGGTCCTGGTTTTGTATTCTTTGCTGTTTTTTTGGATATGGTACTCACCCTTAAAGTATATTGTTGAAAACGGGTGGTTTTATATTATTTCCGGATGGAAGGAATCCAGGAAGATTCCCGTTTCGAGTTTTACTACAATAAAGAAAAGCAATACCCCCATAGCCGGTCCCGCCCGGGGGATGAAACGGATCGAAATAGAAACCACCGGGGGGGGGATTTGATTATCATTTCCCCCCGGGATAGGGAGGAGTTTATTCGGGTTATATGGGAAATCAACCCTCAGGTGAAAACACCGGGTACAAATAGAACAAGGATAAGCTCCCTTTTGGGGCTCCCACAACGCCTCATTTACCTGGTTAAGATTAAGGCTACCTACCCGATTATTTCCCTCAAAGATTCCTCATTGGCCTGGATTACCTGTTCGATATGGTCGGCTTTTAAAGCTGTGGAAAGAAAAAGGCTTTCAAACTGCGACGGGGCCAGGTAGATCCCTCTTTTAAGCATGGCCTGGAAATACTTCCCAAAAAGCCGTGTATCAGACGTCTTTGCTGTCGCAAAATCCACCACGTCCTCCCGGGTGAAAAACAGACTGTACATACTTCCGATGCGGTTCACCCGAAAATCCAGTCCCAAATTGTCAAGGCTCTTTTGGATCCCCCCGACCAGTTTGTCCGCAATGGCCTGCAGTTCCTGATACACTGACGGATGTTGGTTCAAATGCCTCAGCATAGCCAGGCCTGCGGACATGGCTACGGGATTGCCTGATAAGGTTCCCGCCTGATACACCGGGCCGGCCGGAGATACATGGTCCATGATTTCCTTCTTTCCGCCATAAGCACCGACGGGCATGCCCCCACCGATTATTTTGCCCAACGTCGTCAAATCCGGAGTGACGTCAAAAAGTTGCTGGGCGCCGCCCGGCGAAAGCCTAAAACCGGTCATCACCTCATCAAAAATAAGCAGTATTCCGTGCTTGTCACAGATCTCGCGCAGGCCCTGCAAAAATCCTTCTTTGGGAGTGACAAGACCCATATTTCCCGCAACGGGTTCTAAAATAATGGCAGCGATTTCACCCTGGTGGGTCTCCGCCAGGGCCCTGACCGCCTCCAGATCATTGTATGGCGCAAGTAAAGTGTCTTTGGCGGTACCTTTGGTTACCCCAGGGGAATCAGGGGTTCCCATGGTAATCGCGCCAGAGCCTGCCGCAATAAGAAAGGCGTCTCCATGACCATGATAATTTCCTTCAAACTTGATAAACTTGTCCTTTCCGGTGTACCCCCGGGCCAGACGTACCGCCGACATGGTGGCTTCCGTACCGCTGTTTACCATCCGGATTTTTTCCAAAGAAGGCACCATGGTGGTGATCAGCTCAGCGATGTCTACCTCCAGGGCCGTGGAAGCACCAAAAGAGGTCCCGTTTTCCATGGCCTTAATCACCGCCTCCCTGATGACCGGATGGTTGTGTCCCAACAACATGGGTCCCCAACTGTTGATCAGTTCGATGTAAGCGTTGCCGTCCTCATCATAAATATATGCGCCGTCCGCTTTTCGAATAAACAGGGGATTGCCCCCCACTGCCCTGAATGCCCTTACCGGAGAGTTCACCCCGCCGGGGATAAAACGCTGGGCTTTTTCAAAAAGATCCTGGCTTTTCTTAGTATGCATGAACCTGTTATTTTTATTCTACTTCCAAAATCCCTTCCTGAAGGTTCAATATGGGAACGTACTTATTTGATGTGCTGCCTTTAAAATCAAATCCAAAGGTAAGCACCCCTTCCTGGAATCCCTTATCATTTAAGTTGTCCTGAAAATCAAAACCCCGCTGCTGGTTGATCACACTGCTGATCCAACGGATGATTTCATATCCCAAATGGGCGTTAAGGTCCGGATATACATTGAACCGCTCAAAAAAACTTTCCCTAAACGCCGCTACCTCTTCTTTATTAAAACTTACGGTGTTGTTTCCGACAAAATGAAAGTTCTGTACATCCAACATCTCGTAGCTCGCAAAATTAAAATACAGCCAACTGTCCATCACCAGGATCGGAATATTCGCGCTTAATGACTCCACCACGGCAAAGGTAGGCGCAGCTATATTCGGATCATCGGAAAAAATAACAATCTGGTCCACGCCGGGACTGGCACTTTCCAAACCCAAATTATTAAAGAAACTCCTCATGTCCCTGGCACTGACCTTTCGGTTAGCCACCACCTGAAATCCCGCCCTGGCAGCCGCCTCCCCATACTGCCTGGCCAGAAGCTCGTCCCTGCTCGTTGCTGAATAAGCCACGGCGATCCTTTTTCCCGGCAGTTTTTTGTTGTGGTTCAGAATGCCCTCACTTAAGGTACTTACGGAAGGGCGGAACAGATAGGAATAGTCCATCGATGCCCTGCCCAGGCTTATATTGGAAAGTGGATTGACAAAGGGGATTTGTCGGGTCTCTGCAAATGCGGCGACCTGCTCAGACTCCTCCGGGTAAATAGGCCCAAGAATGATATCCGCCACTTGCATAAACGGGTCAGTCAGTATTTTATTAAGTACCTCCGGCTTCCTTTCAGTATCAAAGGTCCTAATTTCTACGCGTAGCCCTGCGTTTTTCGCCTCTTCCGCCGCCATCTTAATCCCTTTATACAGATCGAATACAAAGTTATTTCCATCCAGCCTTCTTACACCGGATCCTCCGTTGTAATTAAAGGGGAGCAATACGGCGATGTCCAGCACTTGATTGGATTTCCTTTCAAACTTCTTATCTCCCTCCGTCGAAAAATCCAGGTCTTTAATTTGGTCGAAAACTTTTTGCTCCCCTGCGGAAAGCACCGTACGTTTCGCCAATTGACTTTTTAATGCAAGCACCAAACCTTCGTTTTCCTGGTGTTCGGGAAGGTTAACAATCAACACACTGGTAGAAACATCCCGCAGAAAATCATAGGACGCCCGATAAGCCTGTTCCAGGAGAGCCTCATCCTCCAATTGCGAGATGGTATTTAATGCCCCTGATATGTTTTGAAGGCTGAAATTGTTCAGGGCGG
>DATGOS010000329.1:0-2967 GCA_035305725.1 Cyclobacteriaceae bacterium | reverse complement strand
AACAAAGCGGAGGTGGTCTTTGATGTCAATATTGGATTTTTTTAAAAGGAACAAAACGGACAATTTGGAACCGCTTGATTTAAGTTGGATGGTCTCGGATATGCACAGTCATCTCATTCCGGGAATTGATGATGGCTCGGAATCTTTGGAAGAATCCCTTATCCTGATAAAGAGACTGGAGGGCTACGGACTGAAAAAGCTGATCATCACGCCCCACGTCATGACCGAATTTTACCGGAACACACCGGAAATCATCCATGAGGGCCTTGAGCAACTCAGGCTGGCCTGCCAGAAGGAAAAAATTTCTATCCAGTTGGAGTCGGCTGCGGAATATTACCTGGATGAAATCTTTTTGGAGAAGGTAATCAACGGCAGCAGGCTGCTCACTTTTGGAAAAAACCACGTGTTGGTGGAAACGGGATTCATGAGTAAGCCCAGCATGCTCCTCGAAAGCTTTTTTAAACTGGAAATGGAAGGTTACCAACCGGTTTTCGCACATCCGGAACGATACCTTTATCTTCACCATGACCTGGAATTGCTGGAATCCATGGCGGACAGAAACATATCGTTTCAATTGAACCTCCTTTCCCTGACCGGCTATTATTCCAAACCCGTAAAAAAATTTGCTGAAAAACTGATCGATGAGGGACTGGTAAAACTGGTCGGCACAGACTGTCATAATGAAAGGTACCTTGATTTTATGGAAAAACTTCCGGAGGAAAAATATTTCCACAAGCTGCAGTCATTAGACCTTCTCAACAAAACATTATGAAAATAATGGTGACCGGCATCACGGGGCTTTTTGGCAGCAATCTGGCAAGAGCCCTGGTCCCCATAGGGGAAGTGCATGGCCTGAAGCGAAAAGAAAGTAAACCGGATCTCGTCAGTGACCTCGCCAGTAAAATTATCTGGCACGAAGGGGATCTCAATGATTATCAGTCACTGGAGGATGCCTTTTCGGGCATGGATCTGGTGGTACATGCCGGCGGGATGGTTTCTTATGATCCCCGGGATAAGGGAAAGCTGGTAAAGGTAAATGTAGAAGGCACTACCAATGTGGTCAACGTGATGCTACAACTGGGAGTTGAGAAGCTGTTGCATATCAGTTCAGTTTCCGCCCTGGGAGCAAGCCCCGGTGTCGCACTGATCAACGAGGAGCACAAGTGGGTGGCTTCTCCCCTGGCGACACCCTATGGCATATCCAAATATCTGGCGGAACTAGAAGTATGGAGAGGGGCACAGGAGGGGCTGAAGGTGATGATTTTTAATCCCGCCGTGCTCCTGGGCAGAATCGCCGACCAAAGGAGCAGCACCCGGCTTTACGATTATGTCCTGCAGGGCAACAAGTTCTATCCCCGGGGCAACATCAATTATCTTGATGTCCGGGACGCCGCTGAAATTTTGGTCCGGATCTATAAAAGCGGCCAATGGAACCAACGGTATATCCTGAGCAGGGAAAGTATTCCCTACCGGGTATTTTTTGAAAAAATGGCCAGAGCCTTCCAAAAGAAAGCGCCCAGCATCCCCGTCCCGGCTGGCCTGATGGGAATGCTGCTGCTGGGGGTAAAGACATACAACCTGCTCAGTCCACAAAAGATCCCCCTCAACAAACAAACCATGCGGATTGCCCAAAACAGGATTACCTTTGACAACAGGAAAGCCGAAGCATTGACGGGTTTTGAATATACGTCTTTGGAATCTACATTGGCATGGGCATTGGGGAACTGAATCTAAATTTCAATAGTTTCTGCTGAAACACTTGTTTTATTTTTAGCGAACAAGTAACTAGTAGATATTTGGGGTGTGGAATAAATCCGTAGCCCGAAAAAACTTAACCATACAGCGATGACGGGAGATTTCGAAAACAATTGGGATAATGAAAAAGAGTTGGTGCAGAGATTTGAAAACTCCCTAAAGTCCAATCTTGACCTCTATTTTGACGAAGAGGAGCTGGAGGATATCATCCGGTTTTATTTTGAACAGCAGAACGTCAAAAAAGCCTATAAAGCCAGCAAGATCGCCTTGACTAAGTTTCCATATTCCATTGAAATAAAACTTCTCATGGCCCAGTCTTTAATTTTCAATGACGAACTCGAAGAGGGTCTGGAACTTTTGGAAAACATCAATAACCTGTCTCCCAATAACGAAGAAATCATCATTGCCCTGTCCAATGCGTTGCTGATGGCCGGAAACGTGAGGGAGGCGATAGAACTACTGGAAGATTTTCTGCCATTGGCGGAAGACAAGGCGGAGATTTATTACTCACTGGGCAATTTCTATCGGGCGGAGGACAACATCCCCAGAGCGATTCAAAACTATAAAGAGGCCGTAAAACTCAAGATCAACCATGAAGATGCCTTGTTTCAGCTTGCCCTGATCACCGAAGAGGAGGGTTCTTTTGATGAAATCCTCCAGTTTTATCAGGAGTTTATTGATCAGGATCCATACAGTGCGGGGGCCTGGTACAACCTGGGGGTGGTGTACAACCGACTGGGGCGCTTTGAGGAGGCGATCCGTGCCTATGACTACGCCCTGATCATTGACGATTCCTTTGCCTCAGCATATTTCAACCTGGGCAATGCCCTGATGAATACCGACCAGTTTGAACTGGCGCTGGAGGCTTATCAGAATACCATCCACTGCGAGGGAATAAACGCGGAAAACGCCTGCTATTTGGCTGCTTCCTACGAGAAGCTGAACCAGATAGACATGGCCTTCAAGTATTTTAAAAAATCAGCAAAACTTGATCCGGAATATGATGATGCATGGTTTGGACTGGGCATGTGCATGCTGAAACGGCAAAAATATTTTGAAGCCATTCATTATTTCAAAAAAGCCCTGAAGCTGACCGGGGAAAATGCCAACTATTGGGTGGGCCTGGCCGAAGCGGAATATAATCTGGGTAATCTGCATGCAAGCTCCGAGGCTTATGAAGAAGCCATCAACCTGGAGCCGGGCATTGTGGAA
>DATGOS010000328.1:0-16017 GCA_035305725.1 Cyclobacteriaceae bacterium | reverse complement strand
CTCTGAGGCTCTGCGCATCCTTGGTTTTGTTGCCATGAGTGTAATTTATGTAGGATTTTGGCTGAGCCTTTCAATATGCCTGTCGGTCCGGTTCAGAAATGCCGCGACTTCGGCCCTAACAGCCATGGGCATTTGGTTGTTTCTTACGGTTTTTTATCAAATCATCGTCAATCTGATTGTCAACGCCATGCTGCCGGAGTCAGGTTACCTCGCCCCGGAACAACTGCTGTCTTACAACAACCTGATGTTGTCGCTCCTCAGGCTGGCCCCCAGCCAGTTGTATACCGATGCGGCGACCACCCTGCTCATGCCATCGGTGAGGAGCCTGGGGCCGTTGACCATGGAACAAATGGCTGGTGCCATCCCCACGCCACTGCCGCTGAAAGAAAGCTTCATGATTGTATGGCCGCAGGTGACCGGACTATTCGCCGCTACCACAGTGTGTTTTGCCCTTGCCTACTACCTGTTTATGCGCAGGGAAATCCGAACCTAATCACGGAGAGAGGCTGGATTAAGTTTGATGGTGATATTGGGAAAACCAATCCAGCTCTACCGATCAATTTTCGAATGCAAGAGCCCCTAAGTGCCCGGTCAGGACCTGAACCGGGCATAACTCATTTTTGAATACTTCACCAGGCTCATTTTGAGCCCCGGCACCGTCTGTAGCGACTGCAGGATCACGGCGAGCACCATCAGCCCGGTAATGATGAAAATATAATCCATGGAAAACCCATAGTCGATAATAAACCCAAAAGCCGCAGGTCCGAGGGCGGAACTGAGCACCATCACAGAGGCAAACAAGCTTCTCACCGTCCCGATACTGGCTGTTCCGAAGAATTCCACCTGCAGTGCCGCAAGGATGGCGTTGCCAAAACCGGTGGATAAACCCATCAGGACCATATATACTATGATAATATAAGCGGCATCTACCTGCCATACAAAAACCAGGGCGACCAGAAAAGGTATCAGATAATAAGGGAAAAATTTTCCGGCGGAATACTTGTCAATCAAGGGACCCGCTATTAAAGTGGCCAGCGATCCCGCAATGGCAAAGGCAGTAAGGCCGGCGGCCATCCATTCGATGTCCCATCCTTTGTAATCAGCAATGGCGAGCTGGTAAAAAAACAGGGTGGTAATCGCAAAAGACAGGATTCCCAGGTTAGGCGCGAGCAACCAGAATTTGCGTGATTTTAGCAAATCGCGTTGCCTCATTCTTACCGGCGCATTTGATTCCGGATCGGAGGATTCAGTTGCCAGTGTTTCCCTGACCACGAGATGCCTGTCTTTGATCAACACGAACAAAAATACCGGTATCAGCACCAAAATCATTGCTACGCTGATCCAGAGGGAGGCCCTCCAACCCATCCAACCAATCAAAGCCAGCACAAGAATGGGCAACATGGCCTGTCCCAAGGGATGTCCCAGGGACGCCAGGCTGATGGCTTTCCCCCTACCTTCATCAAAATAACGGGACATCGCCGTGATGGAAATATGGGTGAACAAGCCTTGGCCTGCAAGCCTTAATCCAAAAAAGGCAAGGGGTAAAAGCCACCAGACCGAGGTCAAACTCAAAAAAAGCAAAGAGGCGGAATATAACAGCGTCGCCGCCAGGGTATACAGCCTTAGGTTGATTTTGTCCAGATATTTTCCCAGTGTGGGCAAAATGAGGGCACTGCCGATGGTGGCAATCGCATAAAATCCGCTGATGCCCGAGTTGTTAAGCCGGAACTCCTCCATCAGGAATGGCACATAGAGCGATAGGATGTAGGTTTGTCCGAAACTGGAGAATAAAGTCAACAATACCCCAAAAACCAAAAGAGTCGAATTTGCCCGAATAAATCTTAAATAGCCCAAATAAAATACTGATTATAAGTGAACAACTATGAAATTACAAAATATCTGGTATTAAGGTTCAGCCGGATACATTTATTTACAATGTTTGGGCTACCCAAATCATGCCAATTAAACAAGCAGGCTAAGCGCCATGTCCTCCCGCTCATTTTAGACGTCGGGAGAGCAATTGACGGTGGACTGGGACGAATAAAGGCATGGTTTTGGGTTATTGTTGTTACAAAAACAGGTTTCGTTGATAGAAAATTTATGGCAGCCAATCACTCTTTTAAAACAGGTACCTCTCCGATTGTCTTCGCCGCCGTTCATGACGGACATGAGATCCGGGATGAACTGGAAGGCTTGTTTAATTTAACTGAGGGCGAAAGGCTAAGGGAAGAAGACCCTTATACCTCGAAATGGGTGGACGGGTCGGATAATGGGATTATTGTGCACCACTCCCGGTTTGAGGCGGACGTCAATCGGCCCAGGGACAAGGCGGTGTACCAGCGTCCGGAAGATGCCTGGGGCTTGCAGGTGTGGAAGTCTCCGCTTCCCGCGGAGGTCCTGAACCGCTCCCTGGAGGTTTACGATGGTTTTTACCGCGCTTGCGGGTCATTTTTTGATGAGCTGTTTAGCCAGCATCAAAACATCATCGTGTATGATATCCATTCTTACAACCACCGGCGCGAGTCTGCGCAGCAGGAGGCAGATCCGGCAGAAAATCCGGAAGTTAATATAGGCACGCAGAACATGGACAGGGAACGTTGGCATCCGGTGGTGGAGTCCCTTATGCAGCATTTCCGATCATTTGATTACAGTGGCCGCCGGCTGGACACGAGGGAGAACATAAAGTTTAAAGGTGGTTATTTTGGGAAGTGGCTGTATTCACGTTACGGTAAGAACATTTGTCCTGTAAGTATCGAGTTCAAAAAGTTTTTTATGGACGAACATACAGGAGAGGGTTATGAAAATGATCTGGAGCTAATTGGCAGGATGTTGCGCTCATCCAGAAAGCCTGTCCTTGAAGCCTTGAAATCGTTGTAATTGATTATGATTGAAACAAAATTGGTGGAAACCGTTGCCCAGTCCTTTAGCAATGGAAAAAGCATCCGAAGGAATCTTCCCCTGAACAGCAAGCTTGTCATTGACCAAAAACTGCCCTATATCTGTGTTTTCCGGTTTGATGAAGTCCCGGATTACCATATCTCCTCGCTTTTGAATACGCAGGGCGCTTACCTGTTGGCTAATGCCGCGCTGGACCTCAGTCCCCTGTTGGGGAAAATTGTTGAGGTTGCCACACAGGATTTTAAGTCCTACATGATCGTGGAGCTATGGAGCAACGAAGCCGACAATAAATGCATTGAAATTTGGCATCCGGGTGATAAGATATCTCCAACCATAGAAGCATTGGAAAAAGGGTTTTACGGCTTCAATAGCCTGCTGCCGGGGATCAATGTAGTATTAAAAGATTCCAACAAGAGACATCCCGATCATCTGGGGCCTTTGTTGCCCTTACATCAACTGAAAAAATCCGGGACTCTGTTGGTGGGCATAGCAATTCCGCCGCTGTTCGGAAGTCCGGAAGGGGATTTGGAATACCCCCTGTTTTTTAGGCGGGTAAGGAGAAAATTTGCCAAACTTATTAAACAGGCTGCCTATGAATTTGTTCGGGTACAGGCCGACAACAAGTTCGAGCATTATCTGATGTTGGGCAAGACCCGTCTGGATAATCTGGTTCGGTCGGCGGACAGGAAAATTTCAGAGATAAGCGATAAGATGGACTTTATTCTACGGGTGACTCCGGTAAACAGTACCGAGGAACAGATTAAATTCATTCAGAACGGGTTTTCCCGGATGCCGGATTTTTCTTACCGGCTGATTTCATTGGATCCTGAAATAGAAAAACGGGAGCTGTTCAATTTGTCCCTCGAGAAAATCGAACATCCGACCCTGGCTTTTCTGCTGAGAAACAAAAGAATGGAACTGGAGAAACAGTTGATCATGCTGGAGGAAAGGGGCACCAGGAAATTTTTACATACCAGCCGTAGCATCTTCGGAGATGTGGAGGAATCGGTAAAAAATGCCGCCGTCGACCTGCTTACTGACCAGATCCCCAACGAGCAGGAGGATACCCATACCATCGATGCGGTGGATTTTGCCCGGGCGGCCGAAGCCGAACTTGATTTATACCGTCCTTTTTTTTCGGACTTAAACCTGACGGTAAAAATAAAGGACAACGTGAACGGGTTGATTGTATCCGGAGGAGAACTGTCGATAGGAAAACACCTGAATATCAGCAAAAGGAGACTTAATGCGCTTATACAACATGAGGTGGGCACCCACATGTTGACGTACTGCAACGGCCACCGGCAGCCGCTGGGGCTGATGTATGCGGGTTTTGCCGGTTATGAGCAAACCCAGGAAGGAATAGCCGTTTTAGCCGAGTACCTGGTGGGGGGGCTGGACATCAATCGGCTGAAGCTATTGGCAGGTAGGGTGGTAGCGGTGGATTCATTGATCGATGGTGCGGATTTTATTGAAACTTTCAACCTGCTGTACAAAGATTACGGGTTTACCAGTGCCACTGCCTTCAACATCAGCATGCGGGTGCATCGGGGCGGGGGGTACACCAAAGACGCCATATACCTCAAGGGGCTGATGGAAATAATTGCTTTTATTGGAGGCGGAGGCAATCTTTCCAAATTATATGGTGGCAAATTTGCATTGGAACACCTGCCTCTTATTGAAGAACTTACCCATCTCCGCATATTAAAAAAACCCAGGCTGCCGGCCTATTTAAAACTGCCGCAGACGAAGGAAAGGTTAAGCAGAATCATAAAAGGCGTCCAGTTAAAAGATTTGATTAATTAGGTAAATCAGACCATTTATGAAAATAGCATTCATCATTAATGACATAAAAACAGAAAGACCGGTTTATACCACCATTTATCTTGCACTGACAGCCCATAAACGTGGGCATAAGGTGTATGTGTTTGGTGTGGGGGATCTCGGATATTCTTCAGACGGCCACATGGTGGCGCAGGCCAAATCGGTTCCCGAACAGTCTTACAAGACGAATGAGACGTTTTTTAAAGCCCTTGAAAAATCCGAACCCGTCAAAATAAGTTCCAGTGATCTGGACGTGCTGTATCTACGCTACGATCCTTCTGAGGATATTAATGGACGCAACTGGGCACAAAATGCCCCATATATTTTTGGGCAGATTGCCATGCGTGACGGCGTGATCGTACTGAACCACCCCTCCAGTCTTTCCAATGCGATAAACAAAATGTACTTTCAGCATTTTCCTGAGATCCTCCGGCCAAAGACCATTATCACCCGGGAGCCAAAGGAGATCGCCGAATTCTTCGAGGAGCAAAATCAAAAAATCATCCTTAAACCCCTGCAGGGGTCGGGTGGGAAAAATGTCTTCTTTGTGGACAAAAACTCCAAGGAAAACATGAACCAGATCATAGAGGCGATAGCCACGGACGGTTTTGTCATTGCCCAGGAATATCTGCCCAAAGCCAAGGAAGGGGACACCAGGTTTTTTATCATGAACGGGCTTCCGCTTCAGGTCAAAGGGAAATATGCCGCCATGAAAAGGATAAACAAAGCAGATGATATACGCAGCAACATCCATGCGGGGGGCAGGGCGGCCAAGGCCGATGTGGACGAGGAAATGCTTGGGCTGGTGAAAATCCTGAAACCCAAACTGGTGCAGGACGGAATGTTTTTGGTCGGGGTAGACATTGTGGGGGACAAACTGATGGAGATTAACGTGTTTAGTCCGGGGGCGCTGAACATGATTTCCAGCATGTACGATGTGGACTTTGGATCAGAAGTCATAAAGTCCATTGAAAACAAAGTACTTTATAAAAATACCTACGGACAGTATGTGGACAACAACACCCTGGCCACACTGTAAAGTGGTAAGGGGGGATTTGTCGCATTAGCCCCCGGGAAAAGTGTAAACACCACCCCTTAGTTGTACAGCACCCTGCGTAACTTTGTCGTAGACCAAAGGATCAAATCATGTTACGACACAGCAAGGCATTCAGTGGGTTTTCGGTAGATGATCTGCAAAAGGCGGAGGAATTTTACGGGAGGGTATTGGGTTTGACCGTACGGATCAACCCAATGGGAATTTTGGAGATGAAATTATCAGGCGGGAACTCAGTCATTGTCTATCCTAAGCCAAACCATGAGCCCGCCACCTATACCGTTTTAAATTTTCCCGTACCGGACCTTGAAAAGGCGGTGGAAGCATTAACAGCCCGCGGGCTGCGCTTTGAGCAGTATGTAGGGGCGCTGCAGACGGACGAACTGGGGATTTTCAGGGACGGCGACATGAAAATTGCCTGGTTTAAAGACCCTGCGGGAAATATTCTTTCCATACTGGAGGAAAAACAGGAATCTGCCCTGCCGCAGTAACTTGACCCGTCAACCCATTGAACCAGCCCGGTACATCCACGGTGGTCAACAATATCACCCACCATGGCGGCAATGATGATAACGGGGATATCGTCAAGAGCGAGGAGCGGATCTCGAAAAATAAAAAATGTCCCGGAGAAATTCTCCTGGGCATTGTTATTAACCTACAAATATTTGAGCATCTTGTAATTCATCAGCCAGCCGGTGAAGAGTGCTTTCAATTTTCAGCGCTTGGTCCTTACTGGGGTTTTTCACCCCTGATGCATACTGCCTTAGCAGTCCGGGGTTGATCCCGGCATGCTGTGCCACTTTAGAAATATTGAGATAGTCAAATTTCTGAAACAGGGCATAAACATCATATTGATATTCAAACTCTACTTGAGAAGGGTCTATCCCTTCAAATTCCTGAAGAAGATTCTTGATCTTTTCTTCTAGCTGATCTACAGTGCCTGCACTGTCTACAATTAAATTACCGTTGTACGTTACCCTTCCGGTCAACTCCTTTGAATCATCGGCTTCGATTATCAGCTCCAATGGATTGATTTTAGCCATCTTTCTTACCTGTTTATCTGTTTTACGGTTTTGCTGCCTTTGCAGCTTTACGATTTTGAAGTTTGAAACTTTTAACTTTGTATGTACGATTTTTTCAGCCTTCTTTTTTGAGCATCTTCAGCAAAGAAATGAAATCCATACCTCAAAGGTAGCATATTTGCTACCAAAGTGCAAACTGTTACGGGAATTATTTTTTGAACCTTGTAAATTTTTTTGAATCCGCATTTCCACGCAATCAAGGCCGGAACGACGCTGAACATCTGCAAAATCTTAAGCATAAAAAAAGGCCATTTACGTATCGTAAAGGCCGTTTTTCAATTCTTGTGTACCTTGGGCCGGAGTCGAACCGGCACGAGTGTAACCTCATTGGTGTTTGAGACCAACGCGTCTACCAATTCCGCCACCAAGGCATAAGGCGTAAAATGCCGCTAAATAAATCATACCAGTCCCTTCCGGACGGGTTGCAAATATGGGAAAAGAAAAGTTTTCATGCAATAGCCGTGGCGCGTCTTTCCAAAGTTTTTCCGTGTGAATTAAGGACTGAGTGACTTAGAGACTGGGTGACTAAGGGACTAAGAGACGCTGGTAGAAATTTCCCTTCGTCCCAACGTCCCTCCGCCTCTTCGTCCCGTAAAGGTGACTTAGTGACTAAGGGACTAGGAGACGCTGCTGTGAAGAGGAGGCCTCTCTGGTCCCTTCGTCCCTCCGTCTCTCCGTCCCATAAAGGTGACTTAGTGACTAAGGGACTAGGTGACTTAGAGACGCTGGTAGAAATATCCCTACGTCCCTTCGTCTCTCCGTGTCTTTGTCTCTCCGTCTCCCAATTCCAGTGCACGTCGCTACCCTTGTTCAAAATTTATAAACACAGGACTGTCGTATTTTAGCCCAAGCAATTCGGCGCTGTGCCCGTGGTTGATGCCGATTTCCAAAAGATCCAGGCTGTTGAAAAATGCAAAACAGTCGCCCGGTTCCACCTGGTTGTAGGTGCTGTTCAGGCTGTCCAGGCTTTCCCGGCCAAACTCGATCCTGAATCTACCCGGATTCAGTTTGTCAAATACTTCTTTGGGAATATTGGTGATCAGGTTTCCAAAATGATCCACCCGCAGCACATACCCCACAATCTGTTTTTTGGTGGCTTTGATCTGCCTTGCCACCATTTTTTTGAGAGATTTCAACGGTCCGCCAAAATCATGGATGGCTGCTCCGCTAGCCACCTTCGCGGCAATGGGACCAAGGATATCTTTGGCGGGAAAGGTACTGTCCCTGATATGAATATCTCCAAACTTTACAATAATCCCCGGTTCCTGGTCCGCCAGCATGCTGAGGACCCCATTGTTGGGACCTACAAACACGTGGTCGTTAAGTTTGACGCCGATATATCCGTCCGTCATGCTACTGGTACTGTTCATGGCCACCAGGTGAACGGTTCCCTTCGGGAAGTCGTTATACACAGAACGCAAAGTAAAGGAAGCGTGTGCAATATCATACACTTCTATTTGGTGGGTGATGTCTACGATAATCAATTGGGGGTTAATGGAGAGCATTTTCGCCTTTACGGCGGGCACATAGTAATCGGTCTCGCCGAAATCTGATATGAATGTTATTATTGCCATATAACCAAGTCCATTAAAATTTCGTAATTTTACATTACCTAATAAACAAAAATAGAGAATTTATTCCTTAACGAAAGTAAACAAACACAAATACGCAAAAACGATTGGTAGAAAAGGTAATTACATTAGAAAATATATCACTGCTGGATTTTTTGGGTTCTGAAAACCAGAACATTCGACAAATAGCAGCGGCTTTTCCGGAAAGCAAAATAGTGTCCAGGGGCAATGAGATCCGGATCAAGGGAAATGCCCCGGAAATACTCAGGATCAATGATATACTGAACATGTTGTTGAATCATTTTAACCGCTTTGGCCAGGTGACCCCGGACAATGTGATGGAGTATATAGGCCAGGAAGGGACACTGGTGGAAACCGACCACAAGAGCGATGTCATTGTCTTTGGGAACAAGGGCCTGACGGTAAAACCGCGGACCGCCAACCAAAGGAAACTGGTGGAGGCTTCCTACAAAAATGACCTTGTTTTTGCGCTTGGGCCTGCGGGGACCGGCAAGACCTATGTGGCGGTGGCGCTGGCGGTCCGGGCTTTAAAAAACAGGGAGGTCAAAAGGATCATCATCACGCGGCCGGCCGTGGAAGCAGGGGAAAACCTGGGTTTTCTGCCAGGCGATCTTCAGGAAAAGCTGGATCCGTATTTACGGCCGATCTATGACGCGCTCAGCGATATGGTGCCCGCCGAAAAACTTAAATTTTACCAGGAAACACGGGTAATTGAAATAGCGCCCCTGGCCTACATGCGCGGCCGGACGCTTCACGATGCCTTTGTATTGCTTGATGAAGCCCAAAACACCACCAGTGAACAAATTAAAATGTTCCTGACCAGGATGGGGCCCAATTCCAAGGTGATTATCACTGGGGATCAAACCCAGGTGGACTTGCCGAGCAGACAGAAGTCCGGACTCAGTGAATCCCTTAAGGTGCTGAAGGAAATTAAGGGCATCGGCATCGTAAAGCTGGGCGGAAAAGACGTGATGCGGCACAAGCTGGTAAAGTCGATCATTGAAGCTTATGAAAAGGATGAGATGGAGAGCCTGAAGTAATGGAAATAACCGTCACCAAAGTCCGATCCCAGGAGGAAATGGAGACCGTCTTTGATATTCGAAAGAAGGTATTTGTCGTCGAACAGCATGTGGATCCCAAAGAGGAGTATGATGAATTCGAAACAAGTTCCAGCCATTTTCTGGCTTGGGTGGATGGGTATCCGGCAGGGACGTCCAGATGGCGGTTTACCGGGAACGGCATAAAGTTGGAGCGGTTTGCCGTATTAAAATCCATGCGGGGGCTGGGTGTGGGGCAGGCACTGGTGAAGGCGGTACTTGATGATATCGCCGCGGAACCGGAAGCAAGGGACAAGCCCATATATTTGCACGCCCAGCTTCCGGCCGTTCCGCTATATGGAAAATTTGGTTTTGAAAGCGAGGGTGATGTTTTTATGGAATGTGGAATAGCACACTATGCCATGAAAAAAAACAATGCACCTTCTTTGGATTGATTTTTGCCGGATGTCCCATAGTACCCGGGGTGATTCCGAGTGGATGTCCTGAGTATGGATAAGCAAAACTTTTGTACCGGTTTCAGTAAATATTCAGTCAGATGAAAAAATTATTGTTTAGCTTTTTGATGTTGGTCTTGGTGTCCAATGTACACGCGCAAAACAGAAACGAAGTAAAAATAAACATATTCAATACGATCGCTTTGGGTTCCGTGGAACTGGGATATGAATACTTTTTGGACTCCACGCAGTTGCAGTCCATCGGCGTGGAATTCCTGTTTAACGACAGGTTCAGCTATTATTCCCAGGGAGACGGAAAGGAGTTTAAGACCAACAGTTATATGTTGTTTTATAACTATTATTTCAGGGAGGACGGGAATCCCTCAAGTTTTTACATTACGCCGTTTTTCAAATACCGGGCAGGAACATATAATTACCTCAACGATAATTCCCAGATGATGGAGCTTGACATGAACAGTGCCATCATTGGTATCGGGGTGGGTTACAAGTGGATATTTAACGGTCAATTGGCTCTGGGGCCCTATGCGAATATTGGCCGGGGCTTTACCAAGGGTGTGGCGGATCATTTTACGCCTGTGGAAGTAAATGCCGGATTTGGCATCGGGTATAGGTTCTGAATGCCTGTCAATGCTTTCAGCGTTGGCTCAACTCCCTTGTTGTATAAAGGCCTGGGGTGACAAAGATCAGGGCTGAATTGCCCTCAGGTGTTCAAATTCTTCTTTATTGGTGGTAAAGGTTTCATCTGATCGCTAAACAACCGGGGCGATGAGGTTCAGCGAATATCCCTTTTTAAGGTACACCGTCTTTTTTATCCTCGGCATACTGATCTATCCTTATCTGGATGTGGAGGGCTGGCGTGGCGTTGCTTTCTGGACGCTGTTTTTCTTTCTGTTGTATGCTGTACTGTTACTGATCAATGCTTATCAACAGCGTTTTACTTTTAAGACAGCCTTTCCTCCCTTAGCCTATGCTTTACTGTTTAGTATGGGAATACTTTTTACTTTTCTCAAAGATCATCAAAATGATCCCATGCATATTTTGTACCGCCCTAAGATGGATGGCTATGTGGGATTGGTGGAGGATTTGGACCAGCAAAAGCCAAATTCCTATGCCAACCGGGTCCGTGTAAAAGCGGTACGACAGGAGGGTGAGTTCCACCCGGCAAGCGGAAAGGTGATCATCTACCATAAACTTACAGAAAAGCTGCAACCGGGAGAGCTGGTTTATATCATAGGCCATCCGGACCCGGTAGCGGCACCCACCAATCCTTTTGAATTCGACTACCAGAGATTTCTGGCAACCCGGCAGATTTTTCATACCCACTTCGTGAATGCGGGCGTGATTCGGATAGGAAAAATAAGCCAGCAGCCCCTCAACGACCTGGTGCTGAAAATCAGGGCATCATTTATGGAAAGGATCGACCGCTATATTCCCAGCCCCCATTCGAACCAGATAGCCAAAGCCCTGCTTTTGGGGCAAAAACAGGATCTTGATGAAGAGGTGAGCGAGGCGTATATTACAGCAGGCACCATGCACGTTTTGGCCGTGTCGGGACTACATGTGGGGATCATTTATGGATTTTTCTTCCTGTTTTTAAAGCCACACCGGTTGGCCGGGAAGACAAGGGTTCTTTATCTTTCCCTGGTGATTTTGATCATTTGGCTTTATGCGCTGATCACGGGGATGTCCCCCTCCGTGCTCCGGGCGGCAACCATGTTTACCCTGATGGGCTTGGCCCAGATGAAATCCCGAAGGCCTTCCATTATTAACGCCCTGGCGCTTTCCGCTTTGATTCTTATGGTTTTTGATCCATATATTGTTTATTCCGTGGGTTTTCAGCTTTCCTACATGGCCGTATTGGGTATTGTGTTGCTGCAGCCCTGGATTGTGCGGTGGTGGGAGCCCCAACACAGGATCGTCTATTACTTCTGGGAAATCAGCTCCGTGGGCATTGCCGCGCAACTGGCTACTTTTCCGATCTCCGTTTATTATTTCCATGTTTTTCCGACTTATTTTATGGTCTCTAACCTGATTGCCATTCCGGGTGCATTTTTAATCATGGCTATTGGTATACCCTTTATCCTTATTTCTTTTGTCGAAGCCGCGGGCCGGTGGTTGGGGCTTTTCCTGGACTTCCTGATCGGGTGGGAAAACAGGGTGATATTTTCTTTTCAGGATCTTCCTGCCGCCAGGTTGGCAGACCTGCATATTTCCCCGCCTGAAATGATCCTGGTTTGGATGCTCACTGCTTTTTTATTGCTTTTGGCGCAGGAAAAGAAAAAGAAATATGCCTTTTTAAGCCTGTTGATGTTGTCAGGATTGGCTTTCACCAACTGCTGGTCGATTTGGCAATCCGCACAAAAAAATGAACTGTTTATTTATGAAATGCGGAACGGCTTTGCGGTGGATCATTTTTATCGCGGAAGGCTTTACTCGGGAGTCCTGGATGCCGAACCTAAGGATGTTTCCTACAAAGTACACCCCAACCGTATCCGGCAGGGACAGGCTGTGGATCAGCCATTGCGATACCTGAAAGCCGAAGGGTTTATTTTTTTCCCCCTACCGGGAAATGCTTTTCTGAAAATAAACGGAAAGGAATTTGAAGTTGGAGCCAAGGCGATTAAAGACATCAGCTATTTCACGGAAGGGACCTGGCATGCATCGGGTTTAGACCAAACGGAAATCCAACGGGAAGTCGCTTACCGGATCACTTTTGATTAAACAGGCAAATTTTGGATGCAGGAAATTTTCGTTTATCTTCCTGTCTACGATACGATGAGAAAAAATTGAAATCAGAGGCACTACACATTTTAAACAAGTTTTTTGGGTTCAGCGATTTCAGACCCTTACAGGAAGATATCGTAAGCGCCGTTTTGGAAGGAAAAGACACTTTGGCTCTGCTCCCCACAGGGGGCGGGAAATCGATATGTTTTCAGGTGCCGGCACTGGTAAAAGAAGGCATTTGCCTGGTGGTGAGTCCCTTGATCGCCCTGATGAAGGACCAGGTGGACAGCCTTAGAAGAAAAAATATCCTGGCAACGGCGGTGTATTCCGGGATGGGCAAACGGGAGATTGATACCGTGCTGGACAATTGCATCTACGGCAATTATAAATTTCTTTACGTCTCTCCTGAGCGGTTGAAAACAGACTTGTTCATCGAGCGGTTCAGGCAGATGAATGTCAGCATGATTGCGGTGGATGAAGCCCACTGCATTTCACAATGGGGGTATGATTTCCGAAAATCATACCTGGATATTGCCCAGATCAAGCCCTTCCACCCTCAGGTTCCGGTTATTGCGCTTACTGCCTCGGCCACGTTGCCCGTTAAAAAAGACATTATTGAAAAGTTGCAGTTGAACCGCCCCAGAATATTTGTTTCAACCTTTTTGCGTGAAAACCTTTCCTATTCTGTCCGGTTCTATGAAAACAAATCGGAAATGGCGGTTAAAATTCTTCAGAAAGTCCCGGGTGCCGCCATTGTGTACCTGAGAAGCCGGAAGGGCGCCAAAGAAATGGCCGGGATGTTCAACAGGCTGGGGATCTCCGCTCATTTTTACCACGCGGGTTTGGACCATCAGGCCAGAACCCTGCGGCAACAGGAGTGGATGGCCGGAAAGGTGAGGGTGATGGTGGCCACCAATGCGTTTGGAATGGGCATTGACAAACCTGATGTGCGTTTGGTGATCCATACGGACCTTCCGGAAAATCTGGAAAATTATTACCAGGAAGCCGGAAGGGCAGGCAGGGATGGGCTGAAGTCCTATGCCGTCTTAATAGTCAATGAAAATGATATCATCTCGGTCCAGACCCGGGCTGAGGAAGCCTATCCACCCATCGCGTACATCCGGAAGGTCTACCAAAGTCTGGCAAATTTTTTCAGGGTGGCCGTGGGCAGTAGCCTGATGAGCAGCTACGATATTGATATTGCCTCCTTTACCGGCACCTACGAACTGGAACTCAGGCCAACATACAACGCCCTTAAAGTAATGCAGGAAGAAGGCTTTGTTGAACTCAATGAAGGTTTTTATTCCCCGTCTACCATACGGTTTCTGGTAGACCAGAGCAAGTTGTATGAATTCCAGATTAGTCAGGCAAAACTTGATCCCCTGATCAAGGTCATGCTCCGCATGTATGGCGGTGAGCTGTTTACCTCTTTCCTTCAAATTCAGGAGGGGAAGCTGGCAAAGACACTGAACGTACCTGAGCCGGAAATCATCAGGCAACTGGAACAAATGGACCAATGGAATGTGCTGGCTTATAACAAAAGGAAGGAAAAACCACAAATAACCTTTCTGACACCCCGGTATGACGCGGCCAGGCTGCCCTTGGATATCCAAAGGATCGAGGCCCGAAGGCAAAACAGCCTGGAAAAATCCAGGTCTATGATCTCCTATGTACGAAACGACAGGTTATGCAGAACCAACCAACTGCTTTATTATTTTGGTGAGGAACGTGATCTTCCCTGTGGGGTGTGCGATGTTTGTCTTGCCCAAAGGCAGGAGGAAAAGCTGCCCGAACTCGAAACCAAATTCCGGGAAGGGGTGTTGGAGACGCTAAAGAGCGGGCTTGCGCTGTCCGTGGATGATCTGCTGTCCGTATTGGGTTTTCAAAAAAGCCCCTTTGTCGTGGGACTGCTGCGGGAACTGGAAGATGAAGGGGTCATACTTACCGCCAATGACGGAAAAATTAAACGACGAATTCCATGACTTTTATAAACGATCTTTTCAAACGGCTTTTTAAGGGTCAGGGAGGCAGGTTGTCCCACAAAGAAAATTTTTCCCAGTCTGGGGAGGAGCAGGAGCGCATCAAACATTGGATGGGGTCGGAAGCAGGGAAAGAAGCCTTTGCCCTGATTCACAAAAATTACCACTATAACAAGGCAGGGATGAGGGATTATCCGGAGGTCCACATTCTGTCTTCCCCTTATGCCAATGGCTTTGCCGTTACCTTTGAACCTCCTCTGACGGAAGAGACTTTTTCCAACCTGTTTTTCGCCTTTGGCGTCCGGATACTGGATATGGGGTACTACCGCGTTAGCCTGGACCGCCGGATGGTCGAGGAGGCTGAAATGGTCAGGACCGTTGAAAAGCAATACTTAAAACCCGCGGTACGGCCTGACCCCTCCCTGAAAATGGACCAGCTGTTTGGAAACATCAGTGTAGAAAAGGTCATGCTGGACAATAAACCGGCCTTTCTGAAAGTGTTGGTCACCGTTTATTCAGACCGGCTTTATCTGAATGCAAAACCTTTTGATACATTTATGGAAAAATTGTTTACGCTAGACACTCAGGATGGACAGGATTCGATTTAGGGCGCTGCTCGAAAGTTATCAGACAACATTTGAGGAAGAGCGTGATTTTCTCCCGGATTTCATTCAGCTTACCCAGGATCCGGTTTCCTTTAAGCGCGAAAGGAAGTCGGGCCATTTTACCGCGTCTTCCTGGATCATCAACAGGGAGAGGACACATACTCTGTTGACACTTCACAGGCGACTCAATCGGTGGTTGCAATTGGGCGGCCATGCAGACGGAAATGAAAACCTCATGGAGGTAGCCATGGAGGAAGCAAGGGAGGAAAGTGGCCTTCAGTCGCTGCGCTTGCTAGTCCCCGCCATTTTTGACATTGACAAACACCTGATTCCAGCAAACGCTACTGTAGCCCAGCATTATCACTACGACACCCGGTTTTTGATAGAAGCCGACCTTCACGAACCATTGACCATAAGTTCGGAAAGCCTGGACCTGGCATGGGTTCCTCTAAGCGCCGTGGCAACCACCGTAGGACACAATCCTTCCATTTTAAGAATGTTGAAGAAGACTGGGAATTCAACGGTTAACTCATAAGGATCATCAGTTGCCGGGGTCGCAACAGGCTTGGATTCACAAACTTTTTTGAGCCTGGCGGCTAGAATACCTATATTTGCGGAAAAATAAATTGAATTCGTGAAAAAACTATATCCCGCCCTGATCCTTTTACTGGTTTTTACCGCATGTGGTCCCAATGAAGAGGAGCTAATGAACAGAGGCATAAGCGCACTGGAGGAACAAAAGTTAG
>DATGOS010000327.1:0-3200 GCA_035305725.1 Cyclobacteriaceae bacterium | reverse complement strand
ATGGTATTCATATCCCCTTTCCCGCTCCATAATGTATTCAATATTATAATACCAATCGGGGGCGGGAACAAATTGGTTGGCTTTGGATACCTGAAGCGACAGCGGAGAATAGGCCTCGTAAAGCTTAAACTGAACCCCTTGTTTTATTTTATCAAACTTTTTGTTGACATAGGTATTCGCCTTGGACAAGCTGTGGTGGCCCCTAAAAGCGAGAAAAGGGTTAAGTCTCAGCTTGGTGGGCGAGTGGGCGTCCAGCAGGGTATACCTGACCATCACCCGGTCGGCGTGGCTGTCCAGGATGATTTCCTTTTGAAGCGAGACCCCCCCTACCCGGAAGGTAAGCTTGGGAATCGGTTCGGAATCAAAATCCTCCAGGTATTTATGCCCTCTGGGAAAATAGTTTCCCGGATACTTGGCAATGCCCAGGTTGAAGGTGGCTCCATGCTGTACGATCGTCTCATGGACTGTGGAAAGCATCACGTGAAGTTGCGAATCGATTTGCGGTTGCGGGGCAACCAGAAGCCCGTGATATTTTCTTGTATTGCAGCCAATGATGGTGGTACTTGTATAGCAACCGGAGCGGTTTGCCCGGATAATTTCTTTTTCTAATGAATAATTGAGGTTGATTAACTGTGTCTTATCAAAATGTATGTAGCTCATCGACATAAAAGTTGGGTATCTTATAAAAATAACCTAATCCTCCCGAATAATCTAATACTAAGAAAATAAAAAAATTTAGCCTGTGAGCGGGACAAGGGGAATCTCGGCCGACCCCTCAGTGATGGGCGGCAAAAATGATCCATAGCGCGCTATGGGTTCATGTACTAAGGGAAGCAAAGCAAATAACCCCGCATCGCGAGGTCACTGTGAGGCAATTTAAAGCCTGGGTTTAACCATTTCCTTTTGGATCTCGTCAAAATTCCTTAACGATTCCTCAAACTTTGCCATGTACAAATGTATAACCTTAAGATTAACATTCTGGCCTTTGGGAAACTTTCTTGCAGGTTTAAATAATGTGAACATCTGCTGCTTTTTTAATCTTTTTCACCTCTCGACAAAAAATATGCCATTAACGGCAAAGGGTTTATAAAACAAAACCCCCCGGTTGAGGAGGGTTTTTTTGGGTGAAAGACCGGGTTCGAACCGGCGACCTCTGGATCCACAAACCAGCGCTCTAACCAGCTGAGCTACAATCACCGTTTTATGAACGAAAACCAAACAACATTGTGCCTGGCCTGTATCTATTAGGTCTGCAAAGGTAACATTTCCAATTATGCTAAGCAATAGGCTGATCGTTAAATTTTTCTTGAAAACGTCAGCCTCTGACCCTTGACCTGCTCATTGAACTTTCCTGACTCGTAGGCCAAATGTCCGGAAACGATCGTATGGGTGACTTTAGAACGGAATACCTGCCCTTCAAAGGGTGACCAACCACATTTGGCAAGGATATTCGCTTGCGTTACCGTCCATGGCTGATCCAGATCCACAAGAACCAAATCAGCGTAATAGCCCTCCCGGATAAAGCCTCTTTTTTCTATCTCAAACAATATGGCGACATTATGGCTGGTTTTTTGGGCAATCTGCTCCAGACTTATTTTTTTCCGATGATAAAGCTCCAACAGCGCCACCAGGCTATGCTGCACCAAAGGGCCGCCTGAGGGAGCTTTTAAGTAGCTGCTATTTTTTTCTTCAAGCGTATGGGGCGCATGGTCGGTCGCAATCACGTCAATACGTCCCTCCAACAGTCCCTCCAGCAAAGCGTTCCGGTCTTCTACAGACTTTATGGCAGGATTCCATTTGATCAGGGTTCCTTTTGAAGGATAATCTTCCTCAGAAAACCATAAATGGTGAACACATGCTTCGGCTGTTATTCTTTTTTGCGCCAGCGGCAGGCTGTTCTCAAACAACATCAATTCCCTGGCCGTGCTTATATGAAGCACATGAAGCTTCGTACCATACTTCCTGGCCAGGGCCACCACCTTTTTGGAAGCATCAAAACAGGCTTCCGCCGAACGGATTTGGGGATGGAACCTCACCGGGATATCTTCTCCGTATTTTTTCCGGAACTTCTCGAAGTTATGCTTAATTATGGTATCGTTTTCACTGTGGGTCGCAATCAGCAGCTTGCACTTGGCGAAAATATTTTCAAGGGCATCGGGGTCATCCACCAGCATGTCCCCGGTAGAAGATCCCTGAAATACTTTGATGCCACACACCCTGGTCGGGTCCACCTTGAGTAATTCTTCAAGATTGTCATTGGTAGCCCCCAGGTAAAAAGAATAATTGGCCAGTGAGGTCTGGGAGGCCCTGGCAAATTTTTCCTCCAGCAGGGCTATGGAAGTGGTCTGTGGGACTGTATTGGGCATCTCCATATAGCTTGTCACGCCTCCCGCCACAGCGGCTTTACTTTCAGAATAAATATCCCCCTTATGGGTCAGGCCGGGTTCTCTAAAATGCACCTGGTCGTCAATCAATCCGGGAAACAGGTATTTACCGGAACCTTCTATGGTAATGTCGGCTTCCCGGCGCTGACTGCCTCCAACGCTCCGGATAATCCCATCCTCCACATAAACATCCCCCCGGATTGTCTTGCCTTCATTTACTATATTTGTATCGGTAATCAGTATTTTCTTCATATGCCCCGGGTGTTTGAACCAATTCGCCGGTAAATTAAGCCAATTTATACGTTAATCTAACAAACGATGCCCGCTAACTCCCCGTCTTTCGAAAATTTTAAACTAAACAAGCAACTTCTGGAGGCAATCAGGGAGGCGGGTTACGTGAAACCTACCCCCATTCAGGAGAAAGCCATCCCCCTGGCACTTGCGGGACATGACCTGCTGGGAATTGCCCAAACCGGCACCGGAAAGACGGCGGCTTATGCACTTCCCCTTTTGATGAAAGTAAAATACGCTCAGGGAAGCCATCCCAGGGCATTGGTATTGGCGCCCACCAGAGAATTGGTCATGCAGATTGAAGGCGTTTTCGTGCAATTGGCCCGATATACCGATTTGAGGATATTGGCGCTGTACGGCGGGCTGGGACCCAAAACACAAATTGAAAAATTAGGGGAGGGGACCGACATCATTGTTGCCACGCCGGGCAGGTTTCTGGATCTGTACGGCAGGCAGGCCTTGTATGTCAGAGACATCAAAACCATGGTCCTGGATGAGGCCGACAAGATGATGGATATGGGCTTT
>DATGOS010000326.1:0-3392 GCA_035305725.1 Cyclobacteriaceae bacterium | reverse complement strand
CGCACAGGTCCAACGCTGTAGCACAGGGTCAATTTTCAGGGAAACCTGACAGGTGCCATGTGTTTTTTTATAATTTTTCAGCTTGAGGAAGGATTCCTCCCATTTTGAGGAATACCGAGAGTTCAGCTTTTTTAGAGTATCCTTGCTCCAGACAAAACCCAGATCATCCAGCTTTTGCTTTTTTTCCGGGGCAAGTTTTCCCTTTGACTCCAGCCATCGTTGGGAGGCAACCCAAGTACCCAGCACTTTGTTTTCCTTGCAGTTGACGGGCACGAAACTGTGGCCATGCTTTTTCCTATAGGCCTTTAACTGCCGGTATTTCTCCTCCCATTCCTTCTTTTTGATCCCGTCATAACTCCAGATAAAGTTCAACCCGTTCAACAGTTCCTCCCTGTCGGCAGGCATAATATTGTTGGCTTTGGCTGCTCTCTGGCGTTCTATCCACCTCACCATTTTGGTAAACCGGGAAGGTACCTTGGTATGTCCATGCCGGCGGTAAAATGCTTCCAATTCATCATAGTACTTCTTCCACTGGGAATCAAAAACGGTCTTGATGGTCCAAACGAAATCCACCCGGAGGAGTTTTTCCTCCCGGTCTTTGCGTAGTTTTCCCTGCGTATACATCCGCCTTTGCACCTGCACCCAATGCGCCAGCTTTTTGTCTTTCTCCCATTTTTGCGGCACCCGGCTGTGGCCAAAGGCACTGTAAAAGTCCTGTAGCTTCCGGTACATCAGTTCCCAACGGTGGTCCCTGGTCACTGGGATTTCCCAGTCTACCCCGAGGCTCTCAAGTTTTTGCAGCTGATTTGCGGATAACAGGCTTTTGTTGATGGTTTGCCTGTTTAGCCAGTCTTTCAGGGCTTCATATTCTTTTTCATCCGGAAGATATGCATGCCCATGCTGGTTTACGAACTCCAGCAATTGTCCAAATGACTCCTCCCAGGAGTCGTCTTTTTCCTCAAAATCAAATTCTAACAGTGACAGCTTTTTGTTTAGCCGGGCCGGGAGTAAATGCCTGATACGCTTTTGGGTTTCCGCCCATCGTTCAAGTTCCCCGTCGATCTTTACCGTAGCCTCCTTGCCTTCCTTGCAATAATGCTCAAGCTTCCGATAGTTGTCGTACCATATATCCAGGAACTCCCTGTTGACAAAAATGTTTTCTAAATCTTTCATCCATTCATCATTTTCAATACAAAACTAACCATTCAGTCTTGGGACTTATTGAAGCTAGACGTTATAATATGTTAAATTGGCTCAGGCACACCACAATGTCCTGAAGAGTTTTTGAAGTTATTGCTTATCCCAATAAATAATGTAAGGGGTTTGCCCAAGCTGTCCGAAGTTTGTTAAATAGGAAAAGTGTTCTATACGGGATCTTTTGGGTTAAACAATGTGTAAAAGCCTAAACGATTTTGGGAAATCTTTAGTTGTGATTGCAACACATTATTTTCTCGATGAGTTCGAAATAACTGAATCACCTTATTTTTTGGAAGTCCCCGCCGCTGCTCCCTTCCTCGAGTGCCGTAGTTAGCCTCCCTAAAATTCAAAAGGCAAAAAATTTAACAATAACTTAACATGGAAGCCGCCGACTGCACAACCTTATACAGGCAGATTTTTCTTTCCAAAACCATCCCATCTCTCAATTAATATTGGCTTGGGGGAAATAAACGGGAACTTTTTATTTTCTCCTACTGCACAAATGCAGGCAGAGCCGGATGCCGATCGGCAAATTTCAAACTATTCGGGGCATATATTGTTCATTTAATCGAAACAGTTTTAACTTCAATCAGGTAAATTATGCGGAAAACAAGCAATTATTTCGGATCACTACTTATTTTTAATTTAGCATTTTTGGCGGCTTGCCAGGGGAATGAAGACGCGGTTCCCGGCACAGGGGAAGGAAGAATAGGAATGGCTTTTGTTTTGGGATCAGGCGGCAGTTCCCAGCCGAATGCCAAAGTTGCCAACCACCACCTGGAGTTGGAGGAAGGGTTTATTCAAATCAAAGAATTGGAGATGGAGCTGGAAGGGAGAGACAAGAACGGTCGCTTTGACAAAGAATATGAAGTTGAGTTTGACGAAATCAAAAAGGTGACGTTTAACCAATTTGACGAATCAGCCGATTTCTTCTTCAATATACCCGAGGCGGAGTACGAAGAAATTGAAATGGAACTGGATTTAATCGATCACAGGAACGAGCCATCCATTTACCTGACGGGTCGTTACCAAAACGGGCAAGGCGCGACTTTTCCGGTAGTTTTTGAGTACTATGGCGATGATATAGATTTCGAAGTGGAAATCGAATCCGAACGGGACGAATATTTCAAAGTAAACAAAACGAATAACCCGCTGGCACTGCTGGAAATTAATGCTCACCGGTGGTTCAGGGATGTAAGTTCCGAAGAACTGGACAAGGCAGCGACAGAAGACGACGGTATAGTTAGAATAAGCCGAAATTCGAATTCCGGAATTTATTCCAAAATCGTCAGGCGCATCGAAGCTTCCTCTGAAATCGAGATCGAATTGAGATAAACGGGTGGATTTCCGGATAAGTTTACAGATTATCCGAAAAAATATGGCCCCCTGAAAACCCGACGGAGTTTTCCGGGGGTTATTTTTTGCAGCGTCCCGGTCAGGTACAGGCTGTTTGATAAAACCCTGGATTGCGGACGGGACTTCAGGTACGCGGGGGTTGAGGTTGCCGTCATACAACGGAGAACCCACCCGGAAACCGGATGGTCCGGTAGCCAGGAGAGTCAGCGGCGGACCGGGCCATGGATTTGTTTTTTTGAAAACTTTGCCGAAATTGTTCTCAGTATCGCGCATAGGTTTGGTAAACTGGACTTTTATGGTCATTTAGGGAAACAATAATTTCTTCCATCATGCTGATGCACAGGCGATCAAAACTGATTTTAACCATACTACAGGCATCTTCACACGCTGCTTACCATGAACAACAAACACAGTGAACGGTGCGGGATCATTTTCCTGCTTTGTTTTTTGATTTCCTGTACTTCAACCATGGCGCAAGCCCAGGATAATCTCAGAAGCCAGGTTTTGGAAACTCTCGAAAAATCTACAGCGTATATGGAATCGCTGGCTACCGAAGGAGGATATCTTTGGAGATATTCGACTGACTTAAAGACAGTCACCGGCGAACGTATTGCTACGCCCACCCAGGTCTGGGTTCAGGACGGCACACCCAAGATGGGCATGGCTTTTCTCCGGCTGTATGAAGTGACCAAAAACAAGCGGTACCTCGACAATGCCCGGGGCGTTGCCATGGCCCTGGTAAACGGACAGCTGGAATCCGGCGGCTGGGACTACCTGATAGAATTCGATCCGGAAAAAAGAAAGAAATACCGCTACCGGGTGGACAAAAACAGCAGCCC
>DATGOS010000325.1:0-3124 GCA_035305725.1 Cyclobacteriaceae bacterium | reverse complement strand
GCCCTGGCACCTGCATACTGACCAGGCGGTATTTGCCATGGAACACGGAAAACATGTTTACACCGAACTGCCCGCGGCACAAACCATCGATGAGTGTTGGCGGCTGGTGGAAACCTCCGAGAAAACCAAAAGACACTGTGTTCAGATGTCCGGGTCCAGCCATGAAGGTACCTCCGCCATTATACTGAATATGATCCGGCAGGGCCTGTTTGGGGAAGTCATTCATGGGGAGGGCGGTTATATCCATGACCTGATGAATACCCATAACTTCAACAAGACCATGTATCATAATATGTGGAGGCTAAATGAAAACATTGACAGGCATGGAAATCTTTACCCCCAGCATGCACTCACCCCAATGGCCCAAATGATGGACCTAAACTATGGGGACCAGATGAGCTACCTTGTATCCATGTCCACGAATGATTTTCAAATGGGGGAAAAAGCACGTGAGTTGGCCGCTGAGGATGAGTTTTGGGCTTCTTATGTCGGAAAGGATTACCGTGGCAACATGAATTCAACCCTGATCAGAACCCATAAAGGGAAAACCCTTTTGGTCCAGCACGACGTCACCACTCCCCGCCCGGGCATCCGTTTTAACATTATTCAAGGGACAAAGGCCACTTACCATGCCCGGCCCGGCCGGATCGGCTTCAGCTATTATGATGACTGGGTTCCCCAGGAGGAATATGATAAGCTGATAGAAGAATACACACCCGAGATTACGAAGCGGTTTAACCAGATGATCAAGGAGGCACAAAGGCCTGGCCGCGCGGACCGGTCTTACGAACGGGTAAATGCCACGGACTGGCGCCTGATTGATTGCCTGAGAAACGGGTTGCCCGTGGAAATGGATGTGTATGACGCTGCCCTTACCAGTGCCGTGATACCTCTGAGTGAGTGGTCCGTCGCGAACAAATCCGCACCTATTGATGTGCCTGATTTCACCGCCGGTGCCTGGAAGACCAACAAACGTGGTATGGACGTCGCGTTGAGCAGTGGCGGGGGAAATACGAAGATATTGTAGGCGTACGGCGTAAGTAAATAGGCGTAAGTAAAAAGTCATGGCGATCCAAAAATTTGAGGATATAATTGCTTGGCGAAAGGCGCAGGACATGACAGTTTACATTTATACTGTCTTTGGGCGCTCAAGGGACTTTGGGTTTAAGGACCAGATTTGCCGCGCATCTGTTTCTATATCCAACAACATTGCCGAAGGCTTTGACAGAAGCAGTGACGCGGATTTCGCAAGGTTTTTATACATTGCCCTGGGATCGTGTAGCGAGGTAAAGTCAATGGTTTATCTAGCGGAAAGGTTAAATTATATTTCGTATGACGAAAAAGTGAAAATATTGCATCTGGGAGATGAAATCTCCATGATTATCCGAGGATTACTGAGATCGCTCAAGGCCAAAAAGTCTTGATCAGTCGCATCGTCGAATTGTCGGGATTTTGAACCTTACGCCTTTCGCCTTACGCCTCACGCCTTATGCCTTATGCCTAACGCCTAAAAATCAATTGCTTTAATAACGTATTCTTGAAACATCAATTTTCTATTATTGCCCTTTTATTGGTATTGATAGCTTGTGAAAAGCGGGTCCCCATTACAGAAGTGGATTTCGAAAATGCGGATTTTGCTCCCTTTGTAGAGGAAAATTTCCCGTTCATTACGACTTCCATTGACGGGAGGAACCTGGGATCAGGATTTCCTGAGGACAATATAACAGCCCGCGGTCTGGCAATCCGCCTGGGAAACGGGGCTTACGCATGTTTTGACACAGATCTTTTGCGCTGGTCCGTCGGCTGGACCGGAGACTTTCTCCCTATGGTGACCATGGCGCAGATTTCCTATGACGATTTTCACAACAAAGACAATGAGCTTCCGGTAATCGGAGGTGATCCAAAGATTGCCACCGGACTCTACGCCGGTTGGGGAGGGGAGGAGCATACCTTTTCCGATTCCCGCCCCCCACCGGAAAATCCGGATGCCCTCTCCTGGGGCCCGCTTCCTGCTGCCCTCGGACGATGGAACGGCGTTTACGTGGTAGATGAAGAGGTAGTACTTTCCTATACCGTCGGCGATGTGGAAATTCATGAATTGCCGGGAAGCCTTACCCAAGGGGGCGAGACCGGATTTACCAGAACGCTCCGTGTCGGGGGATCCGGTAAGCCGCTGAGGATGGTGGCGGCAGAGGTGAGCGACGGCGTCCGAACTGAGGTAAGCAGCAATACTGCCTACGTTTATCAGGGCAGCGAAGGGGAAAGTGTTACAGCCATTGGGTTGCTTGGAAGTTCCCAGGGGGTGGAGTTTGAAGTGATTGACCACAGGTACGCGGTTGTCAATATTGCTCCGGGCCAAAATGGCGGCGAGTTCACATTGGTATTGTGGAAGGGAAGCGTGGACCAAAAACCGCTTTTTGAGCAGATGCTTGAAAGTCAGCCGATAGCAATCCCCGAATTTATGGAAGGAGGTAAAGAAAAGTGGGAGGGCGATGTGCTGACCCAGGGCCACCTTTCTCCAGATACCGCTGCATTTGTAACCGACCAACTTACGCTTCCGATTCCCAACCCTTGGGGACGGAATGTCCGGGTGGTGGATGTGGCATTTATAGATGAGCACCGGGCAGCTGTAGTTACTTTTGAGGGAGACGTCTGGCTGGTGGAGGGCATAGACCTGAACCTTGAGGCGCTTTATTGGACGCGGTACGCCTCAGGCCTGTATGAACCGCAAAGTATTGAAGTGGTGGACGGTGAGGTGTACGTTTTTGGAAGGGAGGGAATAGTCAGGTTTCACGATCTAAACCGGGACGGGGAAGCTGATTATTATGAAAATTTTTCTAACCTGATGGCGCAGTCCATCGAAACCCGGGAATGGGCCAGTGATATGGTGGCCGATCCGGAAGGCGGGTTTTATGTCGCGAAGTTTGGCGCGCTGAATATGGGTCCGGAAACCTCCTCTCCCAGAAGCTTTACCGGGTTCCGGGCCGGTTCCCCACACGATGGAAGCATCCTGAAAGTGTCGGCAGATGGCAGGGACATGCAGTTTTTTGCCACGGGGTTCCGGGGCCCGTATCTTGGGATCAATCCCGAAACAGGGATGGTTTCCGCCTCCGACCAGCAGGGC
>DATGOS010000324.1:0-9034 GCA_035305725.1 Cyclobacteriaceae bacterium | reverse complement strand
TGTAATTCCCGGCGTAAGCGGTTTTCGGGGTGACGATAGGCACGCCGTCAGCATTGACCAGCCTTCTGCCCTGCTCGTCCTTTTTCCACTCCGCCATATACATCTCCCCGAAGCTTTTGCCTTCCTCCACGGTATGCAGCACCTGCCTGTCATCCCCCAAAACCGCCGTTTTGAGCAGTTCGGACAGGCGGATCACCTTGTTGTTGTTTTTGGCATAGTTTACCATGATGTCCCAGGAAAGAGACTTGGTCCGCAGCGGCGTTCCATGCAGCACCATCTCTATACCGTTGTTTTCGATCAATCCCGCGTTGATATACTGGGAACTGAAAAGCGTGGCGTTGGGCACGGAAAGGGTAATCAACTGGTTTTTGGTCTGGCTTTTATAATAGGTCAAGTCAATGCCCAGCCGGTCGGTAAAAAAGCGCCAGTCCAGACCGGCCTCAAAGGAAGAGGTAAGCTCCGGCTTGTAATTCCCCAGGGACCTGACCGAGGGTGGGTTGATGGTCCCGCCGGCTCCAACCGTAAAATAGTTGTCTGTTAGGTACTGCTGTCCGCCATAACCTGCATTTGCCCAGGACACCCTTAACTTGGTGTAAGACATCCATCGGGGCAGCGTCACCATATCGGACACGATGGCGGTCAACCCTGCCGAAGGATAAAAATAAGACTGGTTTTCTTTCGGGAGGGCGGAAGACCAGTCGTTTCTGGCGGTAAGGTCAAGATATATATAATCGTTATAAGACACAGACGCTGCCGCATAAAGCGACTGTACCTGAGGCGTCCGTCCAAAGGTGTTGGTGGTCCTGGGGTTGCGGGCATTTCCCATGAAGAAATAGTCCAGCTTGTTCAGGCCGTTGGCCACCGTGCGCACCGATTCGTAGCGAGTTTCCTGCACTGAGCCTCCCACAAAACCGTTGAGGTTAAAACTTTCTGATAAGGTGTTGTTGAAGGAGAGCAGGAAGTCCATGTTGGAAGCCCTCCGGTTGCCGTCATACAGGTTGTAGACGTTCCCGTTTCCGGACAACTCATAGGAGTCTTCGTACATTTTTTCCTCCGTGTTTTCATCTGTCCTGTCAAGGCTGGCCCGGAGCTGTAAATCCAGCCAGTCGGTAAACTTGTATTTTGCGGTGATCAAGCCCAACAGTTTGATCTTTTGTTCAAAAAACAACTGCCTGTTCATTTTCCAGTAAGGATTGGAAAGGTAGGTGGAGCCTGGCCGCCAATAGCTTTGCTTTCTGTTGCCCAGTTCGTCGAAATACTCGAAGTCCTTCATTTCGCTTAAGGGGATGGAAGAAGGAGCATAGTAAATACTGCCGGTGGCATCGTTTCTTTCCCCGGTGAAAGGCTTGTTGTCCACATCTTCAATAATGTAGGTGAGCTTTGTGAAAAAAGACAGCTTGGAGGAAATATTGTTGCTTATCTTAAAGTCAAAGTTGTGTCTTCTCAGCTCATGATTGCGCAATATCCCTTCAGCCTTCGTATTGCCGTAAGAAAAATAGGTTTGCATTCTTTCACTGCCACCACTGATCGCCAGCGTATTGGATAGGCTGGAACCGGTTCTGTAAAAATCCTTTATTCGGTCAGGCTGGCCCTCCAGGGCCATTTGTTTCCCGTTCCACAGCGTCACCAATTGCCCTGTGATCAAAGGACCCCAACTGGTTTCGGAGTTTGCATTGAAGACCCCGCCGGCACCCTGGCCGTATTGTGACTGCACTTCAGGAAGAATAAAAGGCGAATCAAAGGAGTAGTTTCCGGCATAATCCACGGTGATCTCCCCTACTGTTCCGCGCTTTGTCGTGATAACTATGGCTCCGTTTTGTCCAAGGCTGCCATACAAGGCAGCGGCTGAGGCCCCCTTCAGTACCGTCATGGTTTCGATATCGTCACTGTTCAGCATGCCGATCCCGTCACCCCCGTCACGTCCCCCGTGGGTGCCGCCCGTACCCTGTTCCCGGCTGGTATTGTCCATGGGTACGCCGTCAATGACGTATAAGGGCTGGTTGTTTCCGAAAATAGACCGGCTGCCCCTAATCAAAACCTTTGACGCGCTTCCGGGTCCGGTGGCATTTTTGGTGATGGTCACCCCGGCAATTTTCCCCTGAAGTGAATTGATAAAATTGGTCTCTTTTGCCTGGCTTAAATTCTCCCCGCCAATGATCTGGGCAGAATAGGGAAGCGAGGCCGACTCCCGCTCAATACCTAGCGCGGTGATCACCACCTCATCCAGGGCCTGTTGGTCTTCCGTCAGTACCACCTCGATGTCGGTTCTGTTGCCCACTTCGATTTCCTGACTTGTAAAACCTATGTAGCTGAAAACCAAAATGCTGTTTTCGGGAGCGTCCAGTGAAAAATTACCCTCCACATCAGTTGTGGTTCCGGTACCTGTTCCCTTCACCAGTATACTTACCCCGATCAATGGCTCTCCCCTGGCATCCACGACCCTCCCTTTAATGGGAACATTTGCATCGTCCGTTACCGGTTTTTCTTTTACCAGCCTATGTTCCGGTTTTTCGCTGATTACGATGGTTTTGTTTACGATGCTGAAATCCAGGGGCTGATCGTTAAAGATTATTTCCAGCGCGTCGTGCAGCTCCTTCTCTACTACATTTACGGTCACCGGTTTTGCCGATTTCAGCAGTTCCATATCGTAGAAAAAAACATACCCGGTCTGTTCCTTGATGCTAGAGAACAACCTGTCCATGGGGACGCGATCACCCGTAAGCGTGGCCCTCTGAGCATACGCTGTAGAATAAATATTCACCAGCGTGAAGGTGACCAACATACAGGTCATTTTCATAATTCGTACAGTTTGCGTGTTCATATGTTTGCGTTTAGGTAGTTTCGTACCGGATCAGGTGGCGTGACAAATCCACAAGAAAGTATGTTGCTGAAATTCTTGTTCGTTAGGACAAAACAGTGACTTCCCGTCCCTCTAATCTGAACCGCACGTTTGTCTTTTCCAGAATCTTCAGCACTTGCATTAAACTGAGGCTTTTTTCCATTTCTCCTCCAAATTTTTGATCAGGAATCCCGCCCTCATATTTGACAACCACATCATACCACCGCTCTATTTGCCGCATCACCGTCTGGATGTCTGCCTCATGAAATTTAAAATATCCTTCTTTCCAGGCCACCGCATCGCCCGCATTGTCAATCTGGACGATTTCTAACTCCTCGCTGAGCAAAGCGCGTTCTCCTGGTTTTAAAATATGCGAATGTTTGTCCCGTAGATTGGATATCTTGATGATCCCTTCAAGTAAGGTGGTATTGACTGAAGGCTCATTGGCGTAAGCATTTATATTAAAATGGGTCCCCAGGACCTGAACCCGTTGGTCACCCGCGAGAATCTCAAACTTACGCCCCTCGTCCCGCGCCACTTCAAAGTACGCCTCACCGGATAAGGTCACCTGTCTTTTATCCCAGTTGAAGTCAATGGGAAACCGTAGGGAGGAATTGGCATTTAACCATACTTTGGTGCCGTCCGGAAAGCTCACCCGCAATTTACGTCCTTTACCTGTCTCTACCGTATTAAATTTCCCAGCCCGATGCTGGGTTTGTTTCTGAAATTCATCTTTTCCCAGATCCACGAAGGCCATGTTCCCATCCGCGGTTGTGACCACCTGCCAATTGCCTTGGGTGTAAAAGACGCTTTTCTCGGTCCTGTCCAGCAGTACTTTTTTGCCGTCAGCCAAGGTTAACCTCGCTTCTCCCCTTCCGATTGGGTTGCCCGCTTCCATGGCGGAAGTGAAGTTATTGTCTTCTGGTACAATGTCAACCGATTCCGGGTGGATTCCGGGCTGGCTTAACCCAATCACTGAGCGCTCATTGCCCTTTGACAGAAAGGTAAAATAATAGACCAAGCAGGCTAACCCGGTGCACATCAATACAGCCGCGGCATATCCCCACCGTAGCTGGGATTTTGGTGGCCTGTCCCTGGATATTTTCTTTTTTATCTTCGAAAAGATACGGTGTTTTAATTCCCCGTCACTTTTGGCAAAGCCGTCGGGAATATGCACTGCTTTGTCCTGTCCGGAATTATACCAGCGGGAAAATTCCTCCTGCTCTTCAGCAGTAATGCTGCCGTTCAGCCATTTTTCGGCCAGTTCCCTGTAGCGTTCTTCCGGATCTAAGGCGGGCATAGACTGGTGGTTTTATATATATAGGTACGCCAAGTACCTGCAATCCCTTAGTCACGTGAAAAATAAAATTGTATTACGGGCAGACCGTGGCGTAGGAGCGAAAAACGGGGCTTCGGATTATAAATTCACCATACTATCCGACCTGCCCGAGGTCGTTGTCCGCGATCCGGCCGTATGCTAAAATTACCTGACCCTTCCAGGGTCATAATTGCGCCAGGTACAGGGGCGGTTACCTCCCAAAACTCCAATTCCTGACTGGTCATTCAATGTTCAATGGAGACAATTCCGGAAAAAAGGAAGATGCATATTGAAACCCTCTCAAGGCTTTGACAGCGCAACCTGGTGAACCGCCCCGGATGCAGGCGCCATTGTCCCGCCAGCTTGTAGATTGGCGCATTTTTCTCCAGCGGGGCGGATGGATGATCAAAGCAAAACCGCGCCTAAACCGGATCTTAACACCTTCAGTGCCTTGCCCAGATGTGCTTCTACGGTTTTTTCGGAAATCCCGCAGCTTTCCGCAATCTGCTTTTGCGACAGTCCCTGCTCCCGGCTCAGTTTGAAAATGGTCCTGCATTTTGGCGGCAGGTTGTCTACCAACGATTCCAGTCTTTCACGAAGTTCTTCGAATTCAAGCCATTCGTTGGTAACATTTGAAATGTCAAATCCCCTGTCCAGGTTTTGCCGTGTATATTTTCGGTATAAATGCCTTCTGGCGAGGATTTTTATGACCTGGTATTTTACCGAAACCGCCAAATAGGCATTTAGGGAGACGGTAACCTCCAGCGATTCTCTCCGTTCCCATAGTGATACAAAAATATCCTGGACCAGCTCTTCCGCTTCTTCCTGGTTCCCGGTCTTGTTGGCCGCTACGGTAAACATTTTTTTCCAATACCTGGAATAAATTTCCGAAAAGGCAAAGCAGTTTCCCGATTGAAGCAACCCTAGCAATTCTTTATCCGAGCGGGATTCCAATGGAGGCATGGTGAAAAATACGAATTTATTCCCCCAATACAAACCCAAAATAAAGAATTATTACTCATGGAATTGTCCTGCGGAAGCTAAACGTCCTGCGTAGAAAATTGACTGCAAAAATATCTTTGGCCTTTCAATCAAAATTCCTACTGCTCCAAACTTGTCTTTATTCGCAGGCCAGGAATTAGTGACTGAAAAAAGGTTCAAAACTGGCTTTTAGAAAATTTTAGTTCTAATTTAACAAACTAAAAAATCCGGATGAAAGCCATTCTTCTTTACTACCTGGAGCTGAGCCTGATAAATGTTCCGTTTTCACTGTTGATGGGATGGTTGGCGGGAGATCAGTTTTTAAAAGGCTTTTCCCTTTCCTTTTTGACGGGGGGCATGTTGCTCGCGGTTTATTTTTTTGAAACCAACCAACAGGCAAAGTACTTTTTCTACTTTAACAAAGGGCTTTCAAAACCCGTTTTGTGGCTTGCGGTTATCGTATTGAACGCCCTGCTCATTTTCACGCTCTATACCGCATTTCATGGAAACTGATGAACTGGAAGTCAGCGGCATCACCAAGATGTTCAGGCACCGGTCTGTGCTGTCGGATGTTTATATGAAATGCCGCACCACCGAGGTGACCGGCATTCTTGGTAGAAACGGATCCGGAAAATCCACGCTGCTCCAGATTATATTCGGAACTGTTCCGGCAGACGAGAAGCGGGTGCTCATCAACGGTAAAATGATTTCAAAACCTTATGTAGGCGGCAACTCCCTGGCCTATCTGCCGCAGAACGGGTTTTTGCCCAATTATATCCGGGTAAAAAATATTGTGAAGATTTTTATTGCTGACAAGGCAAGGCGGCAAAATGTCATGGACGATGAAGTGGTGTCACGGCACCTCAACAACCCCATTACCGCCTTGTCCGGGGGTGAACGGCGATCATTGGAGGTGTTGCTGATCATCAACCTCCCGGTAAAATTTGTCTTGCTCGATGAGCCGTTTTCAGGCATTGAACCTCTCTATAAAGAAAAGATCGGAACACTGATCCAGGCTGGCAAAAAAGAAAAGGGATTCCTGATCACAGACCACGACTACCGTTGTATCATCAATAACAGCAGCCAATTGTATCTGCTGGACCAGGGAGTGCTTCGGAAAATTCACAACCACCAAACGGAGCTGGAAGCTTTTAATTATGTCCCTAAAGGCACATTTACCGGTGGAAAAGGCACGCCAGCGGAGCATATTCCGTTTGATACAGACCGGCAGACGCTGAAGGATTTGGATATGGTCGAAAATTTCCATGAAGGTGCTTTGTTTCGACTGTTCGATATCAGCGGCACCCCGGGCCCCAGACAGAAGCTGGCGGAAATTTTTAAATCACCTTTAAGGGATATCCAGGCTTTGGAAGCGCGAAGAGATGCTATAAAATATATTCATGAACAAGGCATTAATCCCGGCATTGAAAAAAAGCAAATTGTTGCCATTGAATATTATCTGGACTCCAACATTGGGCTGTTTAACCGCAATCCCTTCATCTCAATAGTCCAAAGGCTGAAATATTACTTTTCTCCTTCGAGTGAATACTATACGGTCGAAACCGGTATCAGAAACATCATCCGGTTTTTGAAGCATATGGAAAGCCTGGTACCGAAGCTCCATGCCGTTGGGACCACTTTTTACCTGACCGAGCTTTCCTATAAAATCCAGGATACCCTTAGCCAAGATGGGATCAGGGAGGTTCTGGACAAAGAGGAATCATTTAGCTTAATTGGTAAAATGGATCATTTGTTCAGGAAAAGCCCTCATCTGAAAATCCTTTTGAACATATACTATGAACTGGATGTCCTGGAAGCTATAGGCAAAACTGCAAACCATCATGGATTTACCTACCCGGTCTATCTGCGTTCCGAAGAAGCGATAGTGCAGATCCAGGGCCTTTTTCACCCCCTGGTTAAAGAAGCGGTCCCCAATAACTTTAGTTTGCAATCGAACAACAGCCTGTGTTTTCTTACAGGAGCCAATATGTCCGGAAAATCGACTTTCCTGAAGTCATTCGGCATCGCTGTTTACCTTGCCCATCTGGGCTTTCCCGTTCCCGCCGCAACCATGAACACCACTGTCTTCCACGGCTTGCGCACGACCATCAATCTATCGGACAACATTACTTTGGGTTACAGCCACTTCTACAGCGAGGTGATGCGGATCAAGGAGATTGCTTACAGCATCCGGAAAAACCAAAAGATGATCGTGGTCCTGGATGAATTGTTCAAAGGCACCAATGTCAAAGATGCCGCAGAGGTTTCGCTGATGGTCACGAAAGTGCTGTCCAAGGTACCCCAGTCCTTATTTATAGTATCCACCCATCATGTGGAAATCAGTGAAAAATTAAAAGACCTGCCCAACATCTGCTTTAAGCATTTTGCGTACCGGGTAGAGAACGATATGCCGGCCTATACCTATAAAATTCTGGACGGCGTGTCCAATGACCGCGCGGGCCTGCTTATTCTGAAAAAAGAGGGAATTATGGAGCTTTTAAGTCTTGCGGCATCTTCTCATAATCCTCAAACCTGATCGGTGGCCCGAGTGATGGATGACCCTATTTCATTTGTATAGGGGTTAGGCGCTGAACGATGCATTCCCAAACCCAAATCGTTATGGACACAATACAGGTCCGCTAAGATTACTGATTTACAACAAAAGGGGCTGTCCGGTTTTTTGGACAGCCCTCTTGATGGAGCAGCGTTATAAAGAATAACGGATAGTGACTCCCCAGGTCCGCGGATCCCCAAGCACTGCGGCGTAGTGCCCTGCATTGCCCGCGGCGGGTAACAACTGCTCAAAGTAATCCCTTTCCAGCAAGTTGCGGCTCCACAAAGACAGGCTGACGCCATCGGATGCCTTAAACCCTATCCGGGCGTTCAACAGCGTATAGCCATCAATCAGGAGGTACCTGGACGGAGAGGGGCTGGAAGAGAAACCGGAGCGGTAATATCCGTCTGCCGCCAGGAAATATTTGCCGGAAAACCCAAACAACTGCGCAAGCTTTCCTATTTCTCCGCCCAGGGAAATAGCCCATTTCGAGATACCTGGCATCACAGTCCCGGAAATGTCCTTGTAGGTAGCTTCGCCACCTGTTTCTTCCAGGGGAACCGGGGCGTTTGAAAATGAGATATATTTTCCTTCAGTATAGGAAAGCGCGCCGTGCAGGGAAACAAGGTTGTTTATCCGCGTGCTGCCATTAATTTCAAGCCCCCGGACACGTACTTTTTCGGCATTTGCCAGGTATCCGCGGTTCACCCCCAACTGGGCAGCTTGTACCTGGGTCTGATAATTTCGGATTGTCGTGTTGTAAACCGTAACGTTCACCATGGAGAAGGTATTTGGGGTCGTCTTAATCCCTACTTCCCCATGTTTAACGGCTTCGGGTTTAATCACGGCCAGTTGAAGCATGGGCCTGCCATCCCCGGTCGGGAGCCCGCCAAGATTTATACCTACGGGCTTGTAACCTGTTGAATAGGTGGCAAAGGTATTGATACGCTCCGAGGTTTGGTACCTCAGGGTCATCTGACCGGAGAAATTCAATTCATCCACATCGGCAGCAAACGATTGGTCAGTATAAATTGTCCGCTTAAGCGCCAACAATTCCGGATCTTTGGTTTGGAGGCCACCATAGGTCTTTCTGTCGAAATCAACTTTCTTGGCGTCATAGTTGACCCGGATCCCCGGCAATAGATGCAGCCGGTCACCCACCGCCCAATCAAGTTGCCCAAAAAAGGCGCCGCTGAAGGTATTGAGCCGTGATCTTGTACGGATGCCGAATCCGTCCAGCAAATCTGGAGTTTCCCATTTTGGGTTTGTGGAATTTTGGGAGAATCGCCATTGCGCCGCGCCGGATTCCTCCGTATGCACCGGATCAGTATTCAAGGCCTGG
>DATGOS010000323.1:0-6954 GCA_035305725.1 Cyclobacteriaceae bacterium | reverse complement strand
ATGAAAACGGAGCCGGAATTATCCTTTCCTGTTTTTACCAAAGGCAAAGAGGCCATGAACATGCCCTGGACAGCAAAGCCAGCATGATTAATGCGGTGGAGAATACGGCCAGATGGATACATGAACAGGGATTTGGCCATGTATTGCTTGAAATATCCAACGAATACCGTCACGGGGGTTTTCGCAGTTGGCCGGACAGCGAGTGGCTCATCAGTGCGGAAGGACAGGCGGAACTCATACAAAAAGCAAAGGCCGCCAATCCTGAGCTGCTGGTAAGTACCAGTGGAATGGGCGAGGGGACGTATCCTGATATCCTGGCAACCGCGGCAGATTTTCTCCTGATCCATTTCAACAACACCGCCCTGGATGAATATGGAACCAAAATTCAGTCCTTAAAAAAATATGGTAAACCCATTGTCTGCAATGAAGACAATAAAATAGGGAAGGAGGGGGCGGCCGCACTGGCGTTAACGGTTAAAAACGGGGCGGCGTATGGCTATATGAACATCAATTTAAACCAAAGTTTACCTTTTGAATTTCACGGGACAGCGGATGATCCGGAAGTATATGACATGTATAAAAATGTCACCACCCCCGGCTACCTGCTCAAGACCGCTTCACTGGAACAGCCGTCCATCACGATTACCCGCCCCAATGACGGGGATGTATTTTTGGAAGGGAATCCGGTGGAAGTCCATATTTCCCATATATTCAGGGATACCATTGGCAAGCATACCGTGGTGTTTACCGCCAATGGGGAGCATGTGGAATTCGATGCTGACTTAAAGAAATTCACCTGGACACCGGAAAACGCTGGCTCCTACCTTCTTAAAGTCACGGTCTATAACGAGCATCAGGAGGAACTGTATGCTTCTGCACCGGTGGATATCCAAGTAAGTGCCAAAAAACCGGATTGACAAAACCGGCATTATGTTGTAATTTTCATCTGACACAAAGGGATCATGAAGAGAAAGGTCTTTATAATGGCATTGGGCCTGCTGCTTGCTTTTGCTTCGGGAGCAGAGATTTTAAGGCTCCTTCAATCAAACGGATCCGGACAGGCTCCAACGCAACGGATTTTAAAGGTTCCAGGGACGTATTCAACAATTCAAAAGGCGGTGGAGGCGGCCCGGGATGGGGATTGGGTGATCATTGCTCCCGGAAAATATTCAGAAAGCAAAATTGAAATTGACAAAGCCATTACTGTTGCCTCGGAATGGAAAACGACAGGCGACACGGCAAAAATCAAGGCCACGCAAATCGATGCCCGGGAAGAAACCCTTTTTACCCTTACTGCGGACGGCGTGGAAATAAGCGGACTCTCCATGATCAATGGCGACCATACCCTGGATATTCTTGCGAATGTTACCATACAATACAACTATTTTTCCGACAATCTTGATGCCCTGAGTTTTGAAGGTCCCGGGGGAGGGTATGCGGGTTTCAACACCATCGAAAACGACCGCGATGACGGCATTGACATTGATATTAGTTCGGACAAAAATAATATGGGTACGGACGTCGTGGTGGAAAAGAACCTGATCCGGAACAGTAATGATGATGGCATAGAAATCCGCCTGTTTTCACACCAAAACCAAAATATCCGTTATACCATCCGTGAAAACATCATTGTTGGGAGCAGGAACGCGGGAATCCAACTGATTTCTTATGATGCCTATACCGGAAAGGAATTTAATATTCATCACAACATTATCAGTGGCTGCAAAGTGGGGCTGGGATGCATGGAAGGCTCAAATTCTGCTGAAGACATGAGCGGTGCCGGCAAAATGGACGAACTGGTTTTTTTCTTCAACAACACATTGGTGGGCAATCAGCTCGGCGCTACCGGTGGTAACCGCATCATCGCCCTAAACAACTTGGTGCAGCGAAACGCTTTGGGTGGTTTCAAAAGGTTCGGCAAAAATTCTGCGGCGGTGAATAACTGGTTTTATGAGAACGGTGGCGATCATTTTGTGCAATTCCACCCTGATGTAACGATATCGGGCCACCAGGATGCTACAGACCCCCAATTGGACAAACAAACCTTTAAACCCAGGGAAGGCAGTCCCCTCGTCGATGCGGGATTGGGTAGGTTCGTGTCCAGGGAGGGTGTGGTATTTGAAGTCCCCTCCGAATACATCATCGGGGCTGCTCCGGATATCGGGGCAATAGAAACAAACAAGAACCCCTGATCTTATGCGAAAAATACGGCTCTATTGGTTTTTTCTGTCTGCGATTTTCTTTTCCTGCGAAGATGAAGCCGGCAGGCCACCAAATTTTGTCGTTATTGTGGTGGACGATTTGGGTTGGGCGGATGTCAAAAGCAATTTTTCCGAAAGTTTTTATGATACCCCCAATGTGGATGCTTTGGCGGCAAGAGGAATCCGATTTACCCAAGCCTATTCTGCAAATCCCGTATGTAGTCCCACACGGGCTGCTTTAATTACCGGAATGCATCCCAACCGGGTGAACATCACGGATTGGTTGCCGGGCCAGGATCCCCGTGACAAAAAGCTGCTCGGGCCCCAGGACGGAGATGCGTTGAGCCTGGACGAGATCACGATGGCGGAGCTTTTGGGAGAAGCCGGCTACCGGAGTGCGTTTGTGGGAAAATGGCATTTGGGGGAAGAAGAGGAATTCTGGCCGACCGGGCAGGGCTTCGATTTAAATATTGGAGGATGGGGAGCAGGCGCGCCCCGGCGGGTGAAGGGTGTCTCCAATGGCTATTATTCCCCGTACGGGATTCCGAGCCTCAAAGACGGTCCGGAAGGGGAGTACCTTACCGACCGCCTGACCGATGAAAGCCTCCGCTTTCTTCAGGAAAACAAGGACAGCCCTTTTCTCCTTTACCTTTCCTATTACACCGTGCATACGCCGATTCAGGCTGCGGAAAAACATATTGAAAAATACCGGGGAAAGCGGCAAGCCCTTGATCTGGGGGAGATCCCCCACAAAAAGGAAGGGGAAGGCTGGACCAAGCTGGTACAGGAAGATGCGGACTATGCCTCCATGGTGGCTGCCATGGATGAAAATGTGGGCCGCGTAATGGATGAACTCGACAAACTGGGCTTGCGCGAAAACACCTGGGTGATTTTTACCAGCGACAACGGGGGGCTTTCTACCCTTTTTCAAAAAAACGCCCCCACCGCCAACGGTCCGCTGCGCGCCGGAAAAGGCTGGTGCTATGAAGGGGGCATCCGGGTGCCTTTTATTGTCGCGGGTCCCGGTATTGGGCAACCCGGCCAGGTCAGGGAGGAACTGGTTGTAAGTATGGATGTGTTTCAGACGGTTATTTCCCTGGCAGGGGTGGAGCAGCCCAAAAATGACGGGGAAAATCTTGCACCTATCCTCACCGGAGAGGGCAAGTTGGAGCGGGATGTTTTGTTCTGGCATTTTCCTCATTACCACGGCAGTGCCTGGACCCCGGGTTCCGCGATACGGCAGGGGGACTGGAAGCTCGTCGTGTTTTACGAAGACGACCGCGCCGAACTCTACAACCTTGGTACGGACCCTTCCGAAACCAGGGACCTGGCCGCCGGGCAGCCGGAAAAGACGGCGGAGCTGAGGCGGCTTTTGGAGCAGAAGTTGGAGGAGACGAATGCCAGGTATCCGATGGCCAATCCGGGATATGAAGGGAGATAACTTGGCAAATCATTGTTGAACGATTGAGAGATTAAGGGGCATTGCGTTACTTTCTTAATTTTTCTAAGTTCGTTAATGGTTAGATTTTATATTTTAAGCTAACCGAGTCCATCTTTTGTGCTACGTTCTCAAACCAATGAAGAATATCTGGTATGGAAATAAAATAAAAAACCCCAGCCCATTTTTTTAAAGATGAGCCGGGGTTTAGACCGTAATGGCTGGAGGCATTAAAGGCCTATTCCTATATATATCTGACCTACTCCGTTTTTTGAATTTTCCGTCAGACTTCCCGCGATCCCGCTGTTTCCAATTTCGCGGAGGCCATGGTTATACCGTAAACCAACGATGACACCTTGTACGTCAAAGCCGACACCAAACATCAACCCATAGTCCAGACGGTTAAAGTCTTCCGTCCCCAAGTCAACGATATCAGTAGAATTCAAATCAGCGGGTTCCAGGTCTTTAATGTTGGCTGATAACAAATAAGAAAAATAAGGTCCGGCATGAATATTCAATGGTCCTAAATTGGCCGCCAAGCCTATCGGCACCTGAATATAATTTAAATTGAACCGTACTTCTCCGGGTTCAATACCCAAGAGATTTTCAAGACCGGAACCCCCATAGGTAACTTTAGAACCTACATTGGAATAAAGTACTTCCGGCTGTACTGCGAGAAAATTGTTAATCGGTATTTTTCCAAACACACCAAAATTGACCCCAACCTTCATGTTTTCGTCTTCCACATTTGGCTGTTCAACATAAAGTTGGGACAGGTTTAGCCCCGCTTTAATCCCAAGTTTCGGTCCGGGATTATTACTTTGCGCATTGACCTGGCTCGTTGCGAAAAACAACAGCATACTGCACCCTATTAGCTACAATTTTCTTAGATAGTTTTTTTTCATGGGATTTGGCGTTCGCGTAAATTGATACTTCCAATTTTTAGATAGTAGAGTATTATACGCATTTGAAATTGTAACGGGTGTAATATTTGATAATGTTTTTTGTATTTTCCAAATAAAATCTTATTGAAGCATGTAATCAGATTCTGAAGGGTTACTGATACCTTAGGTTAATGTTCCTTTTGGAGATTTAAGGATGGTTTTACAGATACTGTTGGCCTGTGCATTGCTATAATAAATTCCCTTAATATATATCAGGCACATTCAACTTAGAAAAAATCCGTACTTCAAATCCACCCCGAACTAATGTCAAAAGCCTTTCACAAACAGGAATTCAGGAAGCTCATTGAACTTAATGATGAGCTGGAAAATTACTTTCAAAACACCGTCATTCCCCAATTATTTGTAGATGCGGATTTAACCCTTAGGAAATTCACGCCTCCAGCCATGAAGCAGTTTAATTTTTCTCCTGAAGATCTGGGACAGCCGTTCGCTAACCTCACCGATAATATCCGCTATTCAACCATCATTGAAGACATCAATGAAGTCATTGAATCAGGGGAAATTATGGAGAAAGAAATCCAGACAACTGACTTGAATTGGTTCCAGATGAATATTATTCCGTACATCATCATAAAGGAAAACAAGACCAATGGGGTCATCATCACCTTTGTAGACATTACTGATCGGATAAAGACGCTCAAGGAACTGGAAAAATTGAATACCTCCCATGAAACTTTTATTTATTCAGTATCCCATGATCTTAAAACTCCGCTTTCTAACATCGAAGGTCTGGTGGAGTATTTTATAGAATCTTCTGCCAGCGTGCTGGAGAAATATGGTGCGTATACCGAAGAGCAACAAAATATTGCCGCTTTATTGAAAAGATCCATCCATTCAATGAGGAATATCATTAATGAGTTGTCAGAAATTGCAAAAAAGGAAAATGACTATAAAGAGGAGGTGGAAACAGTGCGCCTTGAAAACATTTTTCACGAGGTCAAAATGACCCTAAACGACACAATTATACGAAAGAAAGCCCAGGTGCATATTGATTTTAAAGAACCCGAAGTCGAATTTCCCCGAAAAAATCTCCGGAGCGTAATTTATAACCTGTTGAGCAATGCGATCAAATACAGCTCACCCGAAAGAACCCCAGAGGTTCTGGTAAAAAGCGATAAAGTGGACGGACAGATTCGGATATCTGTGAGAGATAATGGTATAGGGATCGCTGAAGATAAAACAGATTTGCTTTTTCTACCCTATTCCCGCCTTGAAAGGAAAGTGGAAGGTACAGGTATAGGTCTTTACATGGTAAAGAGAATCATCGAAAATGAGGGGGGGACCATACAAGTGAAAAGTATCTATGGAGAAGGATCGGAGTTTATCGTGAATCTGAACCCCAAAAGTAATGTGGTGGGTTTCTGAATAAGTATTTGAAACGTCCGTAAGAATTTGGATTATAAACCTGTTGAAATATTATTTAAAAGAAACCCGCGATTATTGTTTGAAAATAAATACATTTAATGCTGAACATTAGCCTGTCTCCAAGTACTGGATTTTAGGCGAAACGACTGTCCAAATTTTCCGTTGCCAAAAATTAGTTCAAAATGAATAAGAATCATTGCTTTTTACTTTTCGCTAGTGCCCTTTTAATATTCTCCCTGGCAATTATGCCGAAAGGCCATGCCCAAGACAATATGCTGTGCCAGGGGTATTACTGGACGGAGGATGAGGGCAATCTGAAAATGAAGGAATTTGCCGCCCAGTGGCAGGACCGCCAGTCCTGGGAGCAGCGTGCGGAAGTTATCAAAAACGGAATCTTAAAGGGCATGAGGTGGGATGAAATGCCCGATATCAAAGGCAATTTCAATCCCATTATCCACAGTACCCGAAAGATGGACGGATATATTGTAGAGAACATTGCCATTGAAAGTTTTCCCGGGTTTTATATTACCGGCAATTTATACCGTCCGCTTGAATCAAAAGCCAAAATGCCGGCGGTGCTGAGTCCGCACGGGCATCTGATGGACAAACGGCTGAAGGAGGACGTTCAGTCCCGAAGTGCGGTGCTAGCCAGAATGGGCGCGGTGGTTTTTGCTTATGATATGGTAGGAAGGGGAGAAGCCATGCAGGTGGACCATAATATCCCCATTGCTTTGTTGTTGCAAACCTGGAACAGCAAGCGGGTGCTCGAATACCTGTTGTCCAGACCCGACATTGATCCCGACAGAATCGGCATGACCGGAGGATCTGGCGGGGCTACACAGACGTTTATTTACGCAGCCATTGATGACCGGATTACAGTATCCGCCCCGGTGGTACAGGTCTCCGCCCACTTTTTTGGCGGCTGCGTCTGCGAAAGCGGCATGCCCATCCACAAAAGCACCGCACACCAGACCAACAATGTGGA
>DATGOS010000322.1:0-6651 GCA_035305725.1 Cyclobacteriaceae bacterium | reverse complement strand
GCCAATAAAAAAGAATTGTTCGACAATGTAATCCCATCTTCAAATTCCATGATGGCCCGGAATTTCCATCAACTGGGGATTTATTATTACAATGCCAAATACCAGGAACAGGCCAAAACTATGTTGGCATCCCTCCATAATTTAGTTGCTTCCGATACCGGATTTATGGCCAACTGGGCCAATTTATACCTGGAGTTGCTGGTTCCCACGGCCGAAGTGGCCATAATCGGAAATGAGGCTCCCGCGCTGGCCCGGAACCTCAGGAAAAACTACCATCCCAATACCATCCTGGCTGCCAGCGGCGTTCCGGACGAAAATATTCCTTTGTTGCAGGGCAAGGCTTCCGGAAATGACGGAAAGGCTTTAATTTACGTCTGCTTCAATAAGAGCTGCCAGCGGCCGGTCAGCACCATAGACGAAGCCATAATGCAGTTTCCAAATTTAGCATAACCAAAGTTGGAAAGTTTATTTGAGGAAAAAAGGGAAGATGAGGACAGGATTTCCCTTTTTGCCGATGTTATTTTACCTGTACCCATACCAGCCATGTTTACCTACCGCGTCCCCCGAAACATCGAAGGGGCAGTGGGTATAGGATATCGGGTGATTGTGCAGTTTGGAAAAAAAAAGATTCTGACCGGCATCGTTGGAAGGGTACACCGCAAACCTCCCAAAGCCTATGAAGCAAAGCCTATACTGGATTTTTTGGATGACCATCCCGTGGTGAACCCTTTGCAGATCAAGTTTTGGCAATGGATGGCCGATTATTATTGCTGTCACCCTGGTGAGGTAATGAACGCGGCCCTGCCTACGGGCTTAAAGTTAAGCAGTGAAAGCAAAATACAACTGAGTCCTCACTTTGACGAATTTGACGGCAAATTTCCTATCGACGGGCGGGAGCAAATTGTCCTAACCGCACTCAGGTCAAAGGAAGCGCTGACTTATGACGAGTGTGAAAAACTTTTGGGTGTAAAGTCCGCCTACGCCATCATCAAGAGCCTGGTGACCAAGGAGGCGGTGTTGGTTTTTGAACAAATTAAGGAGAAGTACTCGCCAAAGGTGGAATCCAGGATCAAGCTTAATGAGGCTTATATTTCGGATCAGAAGCTCTTCAAGGAGTTGTTCGAAGAATTATCCACCAAACCCAAACAGGAAGCCATCCTGTTGAAGTATTTGCAAACGGTACCTGTCTATCAAAAACCGGAACTCAATACATCGGGAGTGGATAAAAAATCCCTGACCATGCCGGGCCTCTCCGCCAGTTCTCTGAAAACCATGATCAAAAACGGGGTTTTTGTGGAATTCAAAAACATTGTTAGCCGCTTCAATCCGGTTGAACCCATACAAAAAAACATCGTGCTTGAAGACTTTCAGCAGGAAGCAGTAAAACAAATCAAACAACAGTTTGAAGAAAAGCAAACGGTACTGCTCCACGGGATCACAGGCAGTGGCAAAACCGAAATTTACATTCAGCTAGTGCTTGAGGTTTTGGACAGCGGATCACAGGTGCTGCTTTTGTTGCCGGAAATCGCCCTGACCACGCAGATCGTTTCAAGGCTACAGCGGGTATTTGGAAGTAAAATGGGCATCTACCATTCCAAATATTCGGACAACGAACGGGTTGAGGTATGGCAACGCGTCCTCAACGGCCAGTATTCCTTTGTCGTGGGCGTAAGGTCCTCCATATTTTTACCCTTTGACAGCCTGGGGCTGGTGATTGTGGACGAGGAACATGAAACTTCTTACAAGCAATACGATCCCGCGCCGAGATTTCATGCCCGGGATGCAGCCATCATGTTGTCCTTCCTTCACCAGGCCAAAACCCTGCTGGGCACCGCCACGCCCTCTTTTGAATCCTACTATAATGCCGAGAAAAACAAGTATGGCTATACGCGGCTTGACCGGCGGTATGGAAAGGCCATTCTGCCCGAATTTCTCATGGCCAATATCCTGGCGGATCAGAAAAAAAACCTGTTAAAACTGGATTTTACCCGGATTTTAAGGGAGAGGATCCAGGAAGCACTCAACCGACAGGAACAGGTGCTGATCTTCCAAAACCGAAGAGGATATGCCCCTTATATCACCTGTGGAGACTGCGGTTGGATCCCGCAATGTGAGCACTGCGATGTCAGCCTTACCTATCACCAGTATAAGGAGGAAATGCGCTGTCATTATTGCGGGTTCAAGGAAAAGATCCCAAGGACATGCCCCGCATGCCAGGGCAATAAACTTACCAGTATAGGCCTGGGAACTGAAAGAATAGAAGAGAGCCTGTCATTATTGTTTCCCGAAGCCAGGATCCGTAGAATGGATCTGGAAACGACCCGAAGCAAACAGGGCTACCAGAAAATTTTGGAGGAATTCGGGGCCGCAAACATCGACATCCTGGTGGGCACCCAGATGATCACCAAAGGGCTGGATTTTGACAAGGTAACCGTGGTGGGTATTGTGGATGCGGACAGAATCCTTTATTTTCCGGATTTCAGGGCTGCGGAGCGGGCGTTTCATCAAATCACCCAGGTCGCGGGAAGGGCAGGCAGAAGAAGCACGAAAGGATCGGTAGTGATCCAGAGCCGTCGCCCCGAAAATCCCCTTTTTGCACAAGTCATACAGCAGGATTTCGAGGAGTTTTATCTGCGGGAATTGCCGGACAGAAAAAAATTCTTTTATCCCCCTTTTGTAAAACTCGTCAAAATCCTCGTCAAACATAAAGACGTTAAAATTGCCGAACAGGCAGCACGGCATCTGGCAGAATTATTGCGGGGGATCTCAATTAATAAAATAATCCTGGGTCCTGAAAAAGGGCTGGTTTCGAAGATAAAGAATCTATACTTATACGAAATCTTGATTAAGTTGGATAAATCCGGTAACTCACCTGCGCATTTTAAGCAGGAACTGGCCAAAAAAATTTTGGAGACCCAGGTTCACAAAAAATTTAAGGCAGTGAGGTTTATTATCGATGTGGATCCATATTGACAACAGGGCCATCCCGTGCAAACACCCGGTCACGCGGGCTGGCATTCAATTTAAAATTCATTTTTGTTATTTCAAATTACATTTTTTTCGTTTTGAAATCTACTATAACTCGGAATTATTGATTAAATTTAGCGCGTTAGTGGCTACATTCTACAGTATGTGGAAAATCCCAAACTTCACATTAAGGTTATTCCAATAAATCATTTAATTTTACCTTGGATTAGGATATAAAATGGTTGTTAAACAGGAGGCATGATAATTAGGCGTCGGTGGATATTCAATAGCATTTTTTTGTTGATAGCATGGCTTATCAATCTGAATCTCCTATTTGCCGATGTTTTACCAGACTTCAATTTTTCTGTCGAGGTAAGAAATGAAAGCTGCTCAGCAGACGGGGCGATGCGGTTTTCGGTGGATCTTCCGGGACCCGGGGCCACAGTCAACTATCGGGTATTTCTAAAACCGGATTTGGACAATCCCATTGCCGTTCAGGAAGGCGAAACGCTGAACAACCTGAGCGCGGGAGACTACAGGATTTTTGCCACCGTAGAATATAACGGCGAGTCCAGGACAAACCAGCGTGATGTGACCATCAGCCATGCTTATCAGCCCATCGAGTATAATATCATATCCGGGGATATTTGTAGCGCCGATGACGGTACAATCACCGTGGAGATGGTATCCGGTAACGCCAGCAGCTACCAAATTCGGGGTCCTGTTAACATAGGCCCGCAGTCGGAAAACGTTTTTGAAGGCTTGGCGGAAGGAAGTTATGTTGTCCAGGTTACCAATGAATGCGGGGAGAGACTTTCCAAGACGGTGGAGATATTGGACACGGATTTGTCCATCGACGGATCCAGGGTGGATTTTCTTTCCGTATTACCCAGTTGTGGGGAAATTACCGTCGGCCAATACATCCGCGCAGTGGGTTCCGGAATAAGATATCCGGTCACCCTGGATTTTTTGGTGGATGTTCCGGGAGGGGGTACAGCATCCGTCCAGTCGGTAGTGACGGAAGGACAACCCTTCGAAGGTTTTGTGTACGGGACCATCCCCTTTTTCAACAATACCGCTTATACCTATGATGTTCGGATCACCGACGCCTGCGGCAATGTGGCAATAAGTGAAAACAACGTCGTGGACAGGCAACTGACCGTGTCCGAAGATCTGCGATGGGGTTCTGGGAGCTGCGGTGAAAGAAAGCTCGCGATTAGCCCCATCAACTATACGGCTCCCTATTCCGTCAACTTCATTTCCTATCCGGACGGGTTTGACCCGACCGCGGAGGAAGGTTTTTCAGAGCCCTACACCGCCGAAACAACGCTTTTTAACAACGGAGGAAATCCTATTCCTGACGGCCGGTATATTTTTCAGATTACGGATGCCTGTGGCAATACCAGCGAAGAGATCAGAATGGATCACAGACAGGTGGTGTTTGGGCCTTCCCAGGTTACCTACCAGGGCTGCGGACCTGGGGAAGGTTCGGTCCAGCTTATGAATTATGACTATCAATTTACCAAGGTGGAAATTGTCAGCGCCCCGCCCGGTTATCTACCTGCCCTACCCCATGATGTGTCTGAGCATATTTATCAAAGTGAAGGAAGAAGGTTTGCCCTCAACAGCCTTCCCGAAGGTGACTATGAGTTTTATGTGGAAACAGACTGCGGAACCAGCCATACCACCTCGGTAACTATTGAAGGACTGGACGTAACGGAAAATGAGGTGGATATCATCGAAACCTGCGGTTCATTCAATTTGGCTTTACGACATGAAAGTACCATTAAAAACGGCGCGGAGGAACGATTTGGTTTACAAAAATTTGACCCTGTTTCCAGGACCTGGGGACATCCCGAAACGGGCGAACCATACATTGAAGGCGAGAATTTGAACGACGGAAATTCCGCAAGACTTTTCAACAACAATATTACCTATAATTTGCCTTTTTCAGGCACCTTTAGGGTGGTGAAAACCACGGTATCCTGGAAAAACGGATCTGAAATTACCGCTGACCAGAACAGGCTCACCTATTGCATAAACACACTCAGGGAATTCACCCTCAACAACATGATCGGCTTTAGCAGCATCAATTCTTTTAGTTGTACCGGGGATGAATTTGACGTGTCCATAAACGCTACGGGATATGCGCCGATTTCATACAAAATCACGACAAGAAACGGAGAGCCTTTTCCCGTGGACAATGGCGACAACCCTTTGTTTCAGGGCCTTGAGGAAGGACTGTATGCATTCCAAATCCAGGATGACTGCGGAAATATCCTGAACAAAACGCTGGAAGTATCTCAGGAAAACGTCCCCCGCATCATTCCCAGTAATCTTTGTCATGGTGAAAATGGAGAACTTGCCATTTCGGGAATGGATTTTTTGCAGTTTGAGTGGTGGAAAGACGATGATCCGTCCAACATCCTTAGCCGAGAGGCCAGCTTGCCTTTTGCCCCCTTTGACAGGGACGTGCACCCCGGCCTGTACAAGGTGCGCATTACCCATGAAGACCCGAACTCCTGTCTCAATGAGGTATTGGAGTTTGAAATCCCGGCTGACGATGATGGCCCACAGGCGGGGACCGGCGGCAGCTCAACGTTGTGTGAAGGGGAAATCGTTGACCTCTTTACGCTGCTGGAAGGGCCTTTTGACGATTATGGATATTGGGAAGAACTGACCGGGAGCAATTCTCTTGTCGGAAATTTTTGGACCACCAGGGGACTGTCCGCCGGTGTTTACGAGTTTGTGTATATCGTTCCGGGACTTTGCAACGACGAGGACAGGGTAAACCTCAGCATCAACTTGCTAAGCCCGCCCCCTCCCCCGGTCGGAGAGCCTGTTCAAAGCGTTTGTGCAGCCATAAATCCGACAGTCGCCGATCTTTCTGCGGAGGGCGAATCGGTATTGTGGTACCTGAGTCCGGAGGGCGGCACACCCCTACCCTCCGGTCAGTTGCTTACCCACAATACCGTTTATTATGCCTCCCAGACCATTGACGGCTGCACATCAGAAAGGCGGCTGGAAAGCAGGGTCTTGCTCGAACAGCCTTTGGAAAACAACATCATAGGTACCGACCAGCAACTTGCCCGAAACAAATCCGCCAAGCCGCTGGAGGGATCGATTCCAACCGGCGGAACCGGCGTCTATGAATTCCAATGGCAATTTTCCCTGGACAGCGTTGTGTGGGAGGATATTCCCAAGGCAAACAAGCCTGGTTTTAATCCGGGTACCGTAAATACAACGGTATACTTCAGAAGGTTGGTCAAAGGGGCCTGCATGGACTATATCAGTAATCCAGTAAAAATCACGGTGATCACTGTGGATGTTTCCATCACGAAGACCTCCTTCAACAAAGAGCTGTATGATGGGGAACCGTTTACCTACGAAATTTTTGTGGAAAACACCGGTGAGTTTGAGGCTACCCAGCTTACCGTTTCGGACCAGTTGCCCGGCATCGTCGATTACATTTCCCATAATATTGAAGTCTCTTCCCCGGATATTCGGGTCACCCATTCCGTCAACGGCAAATTTGTCAGCTTTTTTATTAACAGAATCGCCGTAGGGCAGTCCGTAGCGATTCAACTGGAGGTAGTCCCTGACGGGGAGGGTTATATTAAAAACACGGCGGGTGTGGAAAGCAGAGAAGAGGACGCAGATCCGTCCAACAACATTGCCCATGAT
>DATGOS010000321.1:0-2944 GCA_035305725.1 Cyclobacteriaceae bacterium | reverse complement strand
TTATCACTGCGCTATTCTGGCGCTGGATACGCGCTTCAACCGGGAAATGCTTCAAAACGGCAAACATGGCTGGTTTTTCCAGAAGGACATTCCCTCAGCCGCGGAAGCAATTGATAAAGCGGAAACGGCTGAATCTGACATGATGCAATTAAGGTCGACGGCTGTCCTTGGCCTGACCGATAAATATAACTGGGATCATGTGACGGAAAAGTACCTGGAGCTGTTTAAGGAACTGGCGGATAACAAGGACTGAGTATTGAGTATTGAGTAGGCACAGTGTACCTGGTAGCTAACGGCCGACAGTCCGGAGACCACAGTTCGACAGTTCGACGATTCGACCGTTTTGCAGCCCAAAAGGGGTTATTGGTTGTTTGGTTATTAAGTTAATGGGTTTAAGACGTGGAGATGAGAATTTTGCCGGTCCGCCCCCCAAAATCCAACAATTCATAAAACTCTCCCGCGCTAATAACTCATAATTCATCATTCATCATTCATAACTCATAATTCATCACTCATCATTCATAGTTCATCATAATTTTTTTCGTTTCTTTGTGCAGTATTTATAGCAGCGAATTATGAGGCAGTTGTTGTTACGTCCCGGTGCGGAAGAATTGAATTATGAGATCAGGGGTATTGTCAAGAAGGCAAGAGTGATTGAGCAGTTGGGATATGAAATCACCTGGGAAAACATCGGGGACCCGATTCAGAAGAACAATACCATACCTGCCTGGATGAAGGAAATCGTCAAGGACCTCGTAGGGAGGGACCAGAGCTATGGCTATGCGGATTCAAAGGGAATGCCCGAGACACGGGAGTTTCTTGCCGCCATCAACAACCGGCGAAACGGGGTGAGGATATCCGCGGACGACATCCTGTTTTTCAACGGCCTGGGAGACGGGATCGCCAAGCTGTACCAGTTTTTGGTTCCTACCGCAAGAATTATCGGCCCCTCACCGGCATATTCCACGCACAGTTCGGCGGAAGCCGCCCATGCCAATACCAGCCCCATCACCTATATGCTGGATCCCGACAACAATTGGTATCCGGACATGGAAGACCTTTACAACAAAGTCAAGTATAACCCCGGTATTGTGGGGATCTTGATTATCAATCCAGACAATCCCACGGGCATGGTTTATCCCAGGGAGGTACTGGAAAAGTTTGTGGCCATCGCCAGAGAATTTAAGTTGTTGTTGATCGCGGATGAAATCTACCAAAACATCACTTATAATGGCTATCAGGCCATTGCTTTGTCCGAGGTCCTGGGCGACCTGCCGGGTATTTCCATGAAGGGGATATCAAAGGAATTTCCCTGGCCTGGCTCAAGATGCGGATGGATGGAATTTTACAACAGAAAGAGCTCCCCGGAATTCAACAAGCTTTGTATTACACTGGAAAATGCAAAAATGATTGAAGTGTGTGCGACCATGCTTCCCCAACTGGCTATTCCCAGGATCATGAGCCATCCGGAGTACCCGGCATACCGACAGGAGGCAAATGACCGGATCGGAAGGAGAAGCAGGATTATGGAGGAGACGCTGAAAGACGTACCGGGGATAAAGTTCAACAAGACCAAAGGCGCTTTTTACAATACCATTATTTTTGAAGACAGGTTGTTAAATGCAGACCAGCACCTGCCTGTGGAAGACCCCAAAGTACAGACGCTGCTCGAAGAATGGTTGCGGGAGCCGGACATGCCCCATGACAAGAGGTTTGTGTACAACCTGCTGGCTTCCGAAAAAATCTGCGTGGTGCCTGTCAGTTCCTTCTGTTCTGACCTCCGTGGATTTCGTGTCACCCTGTTGGAGGAAAACGAAGAAGTGTTCAGGGCTACGTTCCAAAAGCTTGCACGAAGTATCAGACAGTACCTGGCCTCCGGAAAACTCGTGCCAAGTCATTTGTGAGGTTTTTAAGCGTCGGGCGAAAAGGATTAGTTGACTCAGCGCCAATTCTGTTGGGCTTTATAAAAGTGCGGGCTGCCGGATAAGCAGTCACTGCGGCCCTTCATGTTCGCGTATGTTTTCAAGCTCATATTCCAGTGAATCCCTCAAATCGCTGTACGGAACAGGATGTTTGAGCAGGGCGTTGAGGTCGGGCTGTCCCGCATCCACCCAGGCGGTATACCAAAAATCAGCGGTCATTTTGATGGATTTTCTCATTTGCCGCTCTACCTGTCCGTCCAGGAGGTCCGAATAGGCTTGGGTGAATTCCCTGGAATAGGTTTTGGTACTTAGGTTCCCTCTGTCAATAAAACTGTATTTTTTATCCTCCTTAAACTGCCGGGTCAGCTCCTTTTCAAACCTTAGAACGCTATCCACGGCCCGGTGGGCCTGGATTACAGCTTCCCATGCGGTCAGCTGCGGGTTGTTCAGATAACTGGCTTTACCCACAAATAGATCATAGTCCGAAGCCAGCAGTTCCGGAATCCGGCTTTCCCAAAAGCCATGGATGCCGTTTTGCCCCGTAAGCTGTCCATTGTAGTTTACCGTGGTATGCAGCGGCACATTGATGTCCGCGATATAATGCCCCAGGTCAGCCGCCAGCCGCAGAATGGCTTCAGGATCCTTCCTGGCGAAGGCCTCGGTCAGATCCAACTTGACGGCATACACATTCCAGGGTCCCGTGCCATAAGCCCTCAAAGTATCTTCCCCGTACAGTGCTACCGCCTGGTTCCAGTATCTCGGCAACTTAAATACCGCACTGTCACCAAACACGTCGGCATCAATAAAATGCTTTTCCGCCTCACCTTCTACCGCATACCTTCGCCTGTCGGGATTGACTGCATTTTCCGTAATAAATTGAATGTTTTCCTTAAAAAAGCCGATCATTTCCAAGGGCAATGAAAAAACCGCCACCCGGTTGATCATTCTATGGGCAAAAAACCCCCAGGCTTTCAGACCTTCCATTCCCCAAAAAAGAAGCAGAAGTATGAAAACAACTTTTT
>DATGOS010000320.1:0-4721 GCA_035305725.1 Cyclobacteriaceae bacterium | reverse complement strand
TTGGCAATGACGGGTGCTGCCCCAGTACCCGTACCCCCGCCCATACCAGCAGTGATAAAGACCATTCGGGTATTGTCTGAAAACAGGTCTCTTACCTCCTCTTTGCTTTCCAGCGCAGCATTCCGGCCCTTTTCAGGATTGGCTCCTGCACCAAGGCCTTCCGTTAAATTAACCCCTAACTGGATCTTTAAAGGAACCGGGCTGCTTTTTAGAGCCTGGGCGTCGGTATTGACCACGACAAATTCCACATCTTTAATCCCCTGGTTGTACATGTGGTTAACCGCATTGGAACCCCCTCCCCCTACGCCGATCACCTTGATGATTGACTTGTTGTTTTTGGGAAGATCAAATCTGTATTCTTTCCTGGTGTCTGACATTTTTCCTCTATTTAATGAACAATGGATTTTCTTTAACTGGACTAGCTGTTTACAAGCTTTTTAATTGGTGGTATTATTTCAATAAGCATTTTTATCATCGGCAATATCATCGGTAATGAAATCCCTCAGCCGTTTCCGGATACTTCCGAAAATATCTTTGGAGGGCACTTCCGCTTTTGATTCCTTTCCGTACTTTCCTTCCGAATTATCGGCTTTACGCCGGCGGTAATATTCTTCCCGGTCATCCAGGGCTTTGAAGCCGGCCAGCACCAAACCCACGGTAGTGGCATACATAGGACTTTTTACCTCCTCGATTTTTGATTTTCCCAGATGCTCATTGGGGTATCCTATACGGGTATCCAATCCTGTCATATACTCAAACAACTGACTTACACCGTGAAGCTGCGATCCTCCGCCCGTCAGCACGATCCCTCCGGCAAGCTTTTTATACATGCCACTGGCCATGATTTCCGACTGGACCATCTCTACAATTTCTTCCATCCTGGCTTCTATGATGGAAGAAAGGTTCAGTATGGAAATTTCCTTGGCAGGCCTGTTTCTCAGCCCCGGGATGGACACGATTTCGTTGGGACTCGCTTCCTCCGCGATGGCCTTGCCGAATTTGGTCTTTAAAAGCTCCGCCTGATTTTGCATCACCATACAACCTTCCTTGATGTCCGAGGTGATGATATTGCCTCCAAACGGAATCACCGCGGTATGCCGGATGATATTGTCATAAAATATGGCAATGTCCGTAGTACCCCCTCCGATGTCTACCAGACAAACTCCTGCTTCTTTGTCCAGGTCGCTGAGTACGGATAGCGAACTTGCCAGAGGCTCCAGGATCAGGTCGCGGGATATCAGGTCGGCCCGTTTCACACAGCGGTTGATGTTGTTAATCGCGGTGGTTTGTGCGGTGATGATGTGAAAGTCTGCCTCCAGCCTGGCTCCGGACATCCCCACAGGATCTTTAATGCCGTCTTCATAATCCACGGTGTAGTCCTGGGGCATGACATGAATGATGGAATTGCCCGGGGGCACCACAATGTTTTCCATATCATTGGCGATCCTCCTGACATCCTCCACCGTGATCTCCTCATCCTTGGCGTTTCTGATGATAATCCCGTGGTGCACAGAACTTCGGATATGCTGGCCCGCGATCCCCACGATCACCTCTCCGATATTCACGTCCGCCATGTCAGCAGCATCGCCAACCGCTTTTTGAATGGCACTGACAGTCTTATCAATGTTGGTCACTATGCCCCGAATGACACCGTCCGACACAGCTTTGCCCATTCCCAATACTTCCAGTTTTCCAAATTCATTCTTCCGGCCAATGATTGCGCAGATTTTCGTGGTCCCAATGTCCAGTCCGACGATTATTTTGTCATTTTCCATAGCTATTCACAGATAATTTGTCCATTGTATTTTACATTCACCCTCTTATAAGCATCCCATCCTTTTACAGGAAGGATCTCGCTATAAAAAAGATCTATCTTTTCAAACTTTTCCTTGATTTCAACAGGCTTCCCAAATTCGATCACCTGCTGGCCCACCTGCTGGTACATCTTAATATTCTTGTTCCTGTCCACCTCCAGGCCGGCAATTTGCGCCCTCCAAAATTCATCGCCATCAATAAAAAGAATCAGCTCCAATAAATCCCGATGATCCCCGGACAGGTTCTCCAGGCTCAGCAGCTCCTCTGCCATTGGCCCTTGCAAAGTCAACACCCTGGATGTATAATTCCGGGAAGTGGGCAGGATCTCCCCCCCGGCAGAGATGTATCCGTGTGCGGCCCGCGGGCGGATAATCCTCGCCACAGGCCGGTGTTGTTCAATCTTTACGACCACTCTGCCCTTCAGATCCTTGAAAACCTCCGCCTGTTTGACAAAAGGGTGCTTCTCAACCTTTTTTTCAATGCTGTTAAGCGAAATGCCCTGGACCGAGCTGCCTGGTTTCAAAACCGGAAATTCATTTTCCAACTGCCTGGCGATGGCTTCCTCATCCACGAAATGTACATCCGGCATACCCTGAATAAATATTTCCAGCTTGTGAACATTCCTTTCCATTCCCCTCCTTTCCACGAATGCGATGAACACCAGCATGGTCAGCGACAGCAGGAAGAAGTAAAAGGATTTCTTTATTTTCCGGTTTCCGAGTTTCATGTCCTTATCCAATTAGCAATGGGACCTACCAGCCTGTCAATGTCTCCCGCACCCAATGTTACCAGCACTTCCGGATCAGAAGCTTTCAGGTAATCCAGCAGGTTTTCCTTTTTTTGCAAACTCTTTTTCCCGGCTGTAATTTCCGGCAGCAGCATTTCGGCATGCACCCCAGGAATCGGTTCTTCCCGCGCAGGATAGATGTCCAGCAGCACCACCTCATCCGCTAGGGAGAGACTTTCCGAAAAGCCGCTGGCAAAGTCCCTGGTGCGGGTAAACAGGTGAGGCTGAAATATCGCCGTAAGCCTTCGCTGGGGGTACATCGCCTTGACCGAACTCAGAAATGCGCGGATTTCCTCTGGATGGTGTGCATAATCATCGATATATACCCGCTTATCATCCTGATATACAAATTCAAACCGGCGCTTTACCCCTTTAAAGCTTGACAGTCCCTCCCTTATTTGCGCTTCGGTCAGCCCCAGTTGGTCCACCACCGCAATGGCCGCCAAAGCATTTTCCACATTATGAAATCCCGGAACCTTTAGCTCCAGCCCGGAGATCCTTTTCCCAGGGCCCACATAGTCGAACTTAAAAGAGAGAGTGCCTGCACTGACATTTTCGGCATGGACTTCGCCCTCCGACATGCCATATACCACATGCGGCACATTTCCAAGGCTTTCCCTTTGAAGCTTGTTAAAGGCTCCCGTTTGGATATACAGTCTTCCCTTTCGCGAGATAAGCCCTATAAAATCCACAAAACCCTGCACCATTTGCCCGGCATCACCATAAATATCCAAATGGTCGGGATCCACACTGGTCACAATACCGGTGTTCGGGTGCAAATGGAGAAAAGATCTGTCAAATTCATCCGCCTCCACCACTACCGTGGGACTTTCTCTACCTTCCCCTTCGTGTAAAATGAAATTGCTGCCATAGTTTTGCGTAAGTCCCCCCAGAAAGGCCGCCATGTTTTTCCCTGCACTTTTCAACAGATGCGCGACTATGGAGGAGGTCGTTGTCTTCCCATGAGTTCCGGCGACGGCTACCGTGTTCATGCTTTGGGTAATCATGCCCAATACTTCTGCCCTCTTTTTGAGTGCAAAGCCGTTTTCTCTAAAATAGGCCAACTGCCGTGAGTCTTTGGGTATGGCAGGAGTCCATACCACCAGGATGTTTTCCGGGTCTTCTTTGACCATCGGCGCAATGTTTTCGACGGTGTCCTCGTAGTTTATCTGCATGCCCTCTTCCGCCAGTTTTAGGGTAAGCGGAGATTCCTGCCTGTCGTAGCCATACACGGGAATGCCCCTATGGTGGAACCAGCGGCCGATGGCACTCATCCCGATGCCTCCGATTCCCAGGAAATACACGCTATGTAACCTTTCAAGCCTCATACAAGCAATTTTTCAAGCGTTGACACGATTTCTTTTGCCGCATCGGGTTTTGCGAGCTTCTTTATGTTTTTTCCGAGCCTGTTTCGGGCTTCGGGATCTTCCATAAGCGATGTTACTGCTTCGGACAATCCTTCCACAGCCTCCTCATCCTTCAGTAGTACCGCGGCCTCCTCTTTTATATATGCCGCAGCATTTTTCGTCTGGTGGTCACCCACGACATTGGGGGACGGGATGAATATCACCGCTTTTCCCACCAGGCTCAGTTCCGAAACCGACAATGCTCCGGAGCGCGACACGACAAGATCCGCCACGGCATAGGCAAGGTCCATTTCCCTGATATACTCCATGACGCGCACCTGTTTAGTCCCTGTTTTTTCAAGCGCAGCGGACATTTCCGGAAAGTAAAATTTGCCGGTCTGCCAAAGTATCTGATAACCCCTCGATTCAAATTCAGCCACGTGACGCAGCACCGATTGGTTGATCGTCCTGGCGCCGAGACTTCCTCCCAGCACCAAAAGCACGGGTTTGCCCGGTTCCAGATTGAAATGCCGGCAAGCCCTTTCCTTTTTTCCTTCCAGGGAGAGGATATCCTTCCTGACGGGGTTTCCGGTGTAGTGTATTTTCTTTTTGGGAAAGAATTGCTCCATATGGGGATATGCCACGCATATGGCTTTGGCCTTTTTCGCCAGCAGCTTGTTGGTCAGACCAGCGTAAGAGTTTTGTTCCTGGATCAGGGTGGGAATGCCTTTTTGTTGTGCGCTAAACAACAGGGGACCGCTGGCATACCCCCC
>DATGOS010000319.1:0-5219 GCA_035305725.1 Cyclobacteriaceae bacterium | reverse complement strand
ACAGCCACTGGCCTGGCATCCGCCACCCAGTACTTCTGGAGAGTGCGGGCCACAAACCCCGCAGGCAACAGCGAATGGTCACAGACATGGAGCTTTACCACTCAGGCCGAAGGCTTGATCCCGGGGCTGCTGGACGGGCTTGAGGATATTACCAAGGCCGTGGATGATATCCTGGGTAACATAACTTCCCGATTAGCCAACGAGGAACCGGAATATGGGGCGGCCGAACAAAAAGAATCCTCCTCAGTGGCCACAGGACTGCCTCAGCTCCAAAAGGAGTATGATATCACCATGTACCCCAACCCGGTCGATGACTATATTATCCTGGAGTTTAAAGGCGAGATCCCGGAAAGCATGCGGATCCTTGTTTATGACCAACTGGGGAAAATACACCTGGACAAAGAGACAGAAGTGCAAACGCCCCTGCTTGACATACAACATCTCAGGCACCGCCTCATCCCCGGCGTCTATTACCTGAGAATTCAGACCCAGGGGCAGCAAAAAGTCTTTAAATTCTTGAAAAAATAGAAAACAACTCTAAAAATGTTTTTTATTACCCGATAAATGTATTTTGGATATTTGTTTTGTATATTTGAAAGCTCGTAAAACAATACGAATTCGCGGATGACTTAAGGTTAGTTTCAAGACTAATATAATGGCGTTTTCAGAGGAAATCTTGTTTTGACTAATAACGGAGAATCAGAAGTGGTTCTCCGTATTCTAAAATTATATTTTAAGAATTATTTTTCGGTTTTACCATGGTTAGATCATACAAATCTGTAGCGAACCTGTATTTCTGGGCAGATCTATTTACCCTTTTCTTTACTTTTTGCATCGCGATTTTTTACTTCCAGAAAAGCGACTTTCGCAATATGGAATGGGTCTTCCTGATCAATATCGTGATGTTATGGACCGTTATAGGTTATTCCAGACGGCTCTATATATCGAACTGGCGAAGAGGGTTTCTTTCAAAGTTTTTAAGCTTTACCAAGTCCTATTTAATCCTGCTGATGTTCGTGACCTTCATTTTTTTGCTCTTCAATTTTCCCATGGAGTTCCGGACTATCATATTTGCCTTCTTTTTCATCTTCTTAGTCATGGGCCTTACCACGAACTTTTTCCTGGGAATAGTCATCAACACAGTCAACAAGAAAAAAAACAATAAAATCTACACTTTAGTCGCCGGAAAGGGAAGTCTGACGGGACATATTGAAAACCATATCATTGCCAACGACAGAAGACACAAAATCCGTGGTTTTGTAAAGGGGAAAAAAGAGACCGCCCTGGTGCGGGAGGATAAGGTTACCGGAGAACTTAAAGACATGAACCAATACCTGTTGGAAAATCCGGTGGATGAGATAATCCTGGCCCTCCCCCTGAAGGCGTCAAAAAAAGCCAGGAAAATCCTGGAGATTGCCGACCACCACGGTATCCGGGTCAAATATGTCTTTGACTACAAAGACACTTTCGGCAGAAATAGCAGAATGACAAAATACGGGCAGTTCGAGGCGGTAAATGTCCGGCAGCTACCTTTGGACGGCAAGGTCGCCTCCACGACAAAAAGCATCTTTGACTTTGTCTTTTCCTTCTTCGCGTTGCTTGTCCTCATCCCGATATTTATTGTTATCGGCCTGCTCATTAAGCTCGATTCGCCCGGTCCTGTATTTTACTGCCCGAAAAGAATCGGAAAAGGCGGAAAGCCCATCCAAATTTTTAAATTCCGGACCATGGTCCATAATGACGACCCGATAAATTCCAATCTTTCAACCCAAAAGAACGACCCCAGAATTACCAGGTTGGGTAAATACCTGAGGAAATTCAGCATAGATGAACTGCCCCAGTTTATTAACGTTTTCCTTGGGGATATGAGCGTGGTAGGCCCAAGACCCCACCGGTTGAAACTAAACAGGCAGCTTCAGGAAAGCGAAAGAAACTATATGATCCGTCATTATTTCAAGCCCGGGATCACGGGATGGGCGCAGGTTAATGGATGGAGAGGGCCAACGGAAACCAAAGAGCAAAGGGAAAAAAGGACCATTTACGACCTGTGGTATCTGGAAAATTGGTCATTTTGGCTGGATCTGAAAATAATTTGGAGAACCCTTACGAGTTCCAAAACCCATAAAAACGTATTTTAACCCCCCATTGTAATTTTTTAGACCGGTGCAAGCTTTGCTGGGTGATCGGAGGAAGGTTTAAGAGCGTCAAAGATTTCCTACATAAGAAGGCCCGGAAACGAATCCGGGTAAACGGAATCGCAATGTAGCTCCTTCATTCTTCCCCGCTTCCAACTTCCCCGATAATCTCTAATATGGACCCGCAGTAGCCGTAGGGCACAGAACTATCTGGATAACTTTTCCCCAACCTGGGTAAAATTATCACAAAAAACAGCATATTCCTGTCCCACCAGCGGTTGGCACAAAAAAAATTACGAGTTTTTATTCTTGTGTTGTTTAACTTTTTATTCTGGGATGATAAACTTTCACACCGAATAATGACATTATTAGTACTTTCAATAATCAGACCAAAGAACGGTTTTCATATAAGAGAAAGTAGAATCATTTAATAATTGAATGATTCACCTTACTTTTTAAATTTTATAAAGCGCCACCACCATCTTTTTTGAATTTTTAATTATAATGATGAAGGAGAACAAGGTATTCCTTCATTTATTTAATTAGATGATGCGTGGATTACCAGTCTTCTTGGTTTTTGGTGTGTGCCTTTCATTATTCTTTATTTAAATGTAAAAGGAATCATGAGGGAAACATTATAAATGCATCATTCGCCGATTCAATATTTTTCGCCCCTCTACCCGAAAAGGCAGAAATTGGAAATGCCCTTATCAGACGGTGTGGGAATGGAGGAAAATCTCCATTCTACTTCCTTAGTGTCTCATGGAACGTTGGTTCGACCCGGGCAAAACATTAAAAAAGCAAAAACTTTTTTTACCCTCGCCACCAGACCCGCAAGGCAGAATTTCATTTTTCGAGTTAAGGTGTGGCATTAAAGGAACGGTTTTTGGCAAAACGATCTCGGCAAGGCAGAACCGGTTCCATCAATTGCCTGAACCGTCGTGTTCTTTTTCAAAATCAAATCACCACCAATCTGAATTATTATGAGACCAACCAACAGAGGGGATCCTTCTGCATATTGACGGGTTCAAAACCGGATATACCTACCACCACCCGGTTTCTATCTCCCGTAACTGTTCATATTTAACACTTATTAAAAAACCACCACCTTTAATTTAATTTAAATGAATTGTAAAAATGTATTGGCCAAGCTGTTGGTAATTCCACTGACCGCTTTAGGAGCGATCTCCTGTGAAATGAACCCGATGGAAGAACCCCTTCTATCCGACCAACTTGAAAATGAAAACAACCAAAGTGCTGCAGATCAAAATGGCGCTAATCTTAGAATAGGACAGAATTATATTTTTGAAGAAACCTTTGAGGGAAGCAGACCCTTCTCTACCGCACACGGTCCGGAAATCGGGGCAGACCATTCCGTGACCTTTGTCGACAGGCCGGGTTCTTCGAATAATACCGCGGCGAGATTCGAATTGCGCTATGATGACCCCGATGTTAAGGGAAGCAGAAGAGCCGAATGGACCATCGTCAAGGGCGAGAACGGAGACATCAAAAAAGACACCTGGTATTCGTTTGAAGTCTATGTACCAAACAGCTATATCGACGAAAGTGATGAAGAAGTCATTAACCAATGGCACCAGGACGGTAACGCCTCAGCTTCAATCCGAATAGAGAACGGTAGATTCTTATGGAGGTTTTACATCAACGGAAACAAAATTGACACAGACCTCGGCCGGATTGAAAAAGACACCTGGAACTCCGTAGTTGTGCATATGGTTCATTCCTACAACTCGGACGGTGTCACTGAAGTCTGGATAAACGGCCGTAAACTCATGGACCAAAAAGGCCGAAACATCAACAATGACCCCTTGCCAAAATGGAAAATCGGCATCTATAAATCTGAATGGGCAGATGGCAGAACAAATACCACAAGACGGGTCCTCTATTTCGACAACGTCAGGGTGGGGAACGAAAATGCCACCTATGAAGAAATGCAGGCGGGATTTGGCAACGGTGGCACTGTAACCCCCCCGGTAATTCAACCCGAGGAACAGACCCCGGTTACCCGGCCAGATGCTCAGCCCGACCTGTCTGATTCCGGATCCGGCATCGGCAGGCTGACCTTTGTAAATGCCCAATATGAATCGGATATTTATTCCCTTACGGACGGCTCCAGATTGAGCCTTGCAGAACAGGGAACCTATAAAATCAACATCCGCGCCGACATTCAATCTTCTGCTGTCAAAAGTGTGAAATTTGAACTCAGCGGTTCGAAGAGCCACACCTATATTGATAATGCAGAACCATACGCGCTGTTTGGAGATGATTCCAATGGAAACTACTATTACGGCCCGGGTATGTCCCCAGGGAATTACGCCTTAAGAATCACCTCCTATTCCGATATAAAAGGAAGAGGTACGGCACTGGGAAGCAGAGAGGTGAAATTTACCATAGACAGGTAAACCTTCTAAAATAAAAAATCCCAAAAGTCGTTCTCGTATAAAAAATAAGGCTGCCACTGGCGGCCTTATTTTTTTGTCTATTCCCAATGTTTCCTCCGCGTAAAAATCCCACATAAAGTCAAAGGTAAACGACTGAAACCGACCGCGAAAAAATGGCTGTCGCAGGTATCGATGTTCCCAGACTAGCCCAATCAATGCTACCTGCGGAAAACCAAGTCTCACTCAGCATCGAAAAAATCCCGGCCAAGATCCGGCTTCTTTAACGACCATACTATCCTTATTTTTTACCCCTACCCGATCCGTTATGTTGCCCGGGGCAGTCTTTCAACCCCGTTTTCGCTTTTTTTCCACAGTAGGTTCATCCACTGATTTATACGAACACATATTCGAACAGAAATTTTACAGGTTCAAAAAATAAAATCATCAATTATTTTTTTTTAAAATATTACCTTGTTTATTGGAGGAGTACGGTACAATTTCAGAATATCATAAAGTTGTATTCGAAATACATAAAATTTTATTCTAATTATCAAAATACATTTAAACATCCGGCAATGGCAAAAATACCTGGACAAAAAGAAGTGAAAATGGCGGATCCGGTCCCGGGTTCTGCTCCCTGTGGAAGAACATTCACAATGAAAACTGAAACGATAAAATCAATTTA
>DATGOS010000318.1:0-5595 GCA_035305725.1 Cyclobacteriaceae bacterium | reverse complement strand
TGCGATGGCGTTTAGATCGATGAAGTCAGGTTTGGAGGGAGGATTGGCATGATGGATATTATAACAAAGTACCGTGAGCCTGGAAGAATCACTATCTGCTTTCCCCTTGTTGCTCATCGCTTTTTCAGCGCAGGAGGCCAGGATTAGGCATAAAGCCAGGGAAATTTCAATGCTCAAAGTTACGGGCTGCATTTTCCTCATCGTGCGGCTACCTTTGAGGCGTTTTCCGCCTTTTTAGATTCTCTGTCCCAATAATCCGCATTTTTTATGCCAAGGGATTCTGGATGGAACTGTGGATCTTTACCTGCTTTTAGCTGTGCCTGATAATCCTTTAGCGCCAGTAAAGCAGGTTTTCTAAGCAGCACGATGGCGATCATGTTTAGCCATGCCATTATGCCTACACCGATGTCTCCCAAGGTCCAGGCCATTTCCGCCGTTCTGATGGAACCGTAGAAGGTGGCGAGCAACAACAGGGCCCGGAGGGCTCCCAGTTTCCATTTATCCGTGCCATCTCTGGTTAAGAAGCTTAAGTTTGTCTCGGCGATGTAGTAATATGCCATGATCGTGGTAAAAGCGAAGAATAAAAGGGCGATGGCGACGAATCCGCCTCCATAAGCGGGAAAATGACTGCTTATGGCAAATTGCGTGTATTCCGGTCCGATGGGCACGCCCGGAAGTTTTTCCACGATAAAGCCGTTGGTGGCCGTGTTGAGGACATTATACTGCCCGGTAAAAAGGATCATAAATGCCGTGGCCGTACAGACAAATAGCGTATCTACATAAACTGAAAATGACTGCACCAATCCCTGTTTGGCAGGATGGCTTACCTCTGCCGCTGCGGCCGCATGCGGAGCGGTCCCCTGACCCGCTTCATTGGAAAAGATTCCCCTTTTGACGCCCCAGGAGACGGCCATGCCTACAATTCCTGAAAAGGCCGGTTCAAATCCGAAAGCAGACTCGATGATAAGCATAAAGATGGCCGGGACTTCTGATATGTTTAAGACAATCAGGACCAGCGCCATCAGCACATAGGCCGCGGCCATAAAAGGCACAACCACCTGGGCCACCTTCCCGATGCGTTTTACGCCGCCAAAAATAATGAGGCCCAGCAACAGGGTAATAACGCCTCCCGTCACGCCTACGGGGATGTCGAAGGCGTTGTTGATACTGCTGGCGATGCTGTTGCTTTGTACGCCCGGCAACAGTAAAGCCGTACTGATCATGGTGGCTATCGCAAAAAGTACCGCATACCACCTGATTCCCAGGCCTTTTTCAATATAGTAGGCGGGCCCTCCCCGGTACTGGCCATTGACGACTTGCTTGTAAATCTGTCCCAAAGTGGCCTCCACAAAAGCAGAAGAAGCGCCCAGGAAAGCAATAACCCACATCCAAAACACGGCCCCGGGTCCTCCCATGGCAATGGCCGTGGCTACCCCTGCGATGTTTCCGGTACCTACCCGTCCGGCGATGGCAATGGTAAAAGCCTGAAAGGATGAGACTCCCTTTTCAGAAGGTTTTCCTTTAAACAGCAGCCTTATCATTTCCTTTACCTGGCGGACCTGCAGGACGCGGGTGACGGCGGAAAAATATATACCTACGCCAATGCAGAGCAATATCAGGGCGTCGCTCCAGATTATCCCATTAATGGCAATGATAAGGTCTTCCATAAAAGGTTACTTTCTGTATTTCAAATTTTGTATAAAGAAAGTAAAATAAAGCAAGAATCACATCCGGGAAAAGAAAAAAACGACAGGGCACACCCCAAAAAAAAAGCCCAACCTTATCGGATGGGCTTTTTTAATTTTATTTTTTTATTATGCTTTGGACAGCTCAATGTTGACCGACTTGCCTTTGATGGTGTTCGTATTCATCACATCGATGACATGTGCCGCATCTTTGGAAGGAACATCCACGAAGCTGAAATTGTCGAAGATGTCAATACCACCTATGGTATGTCCGGGAACCCCGGTTTCGCCGGCGATTGCCCCAACAATATCATTGGGTCGGATTTGGTCTTTTCGCCCCAGATTCAGGAATAAGCGGGCCATGTTTGGTTCGCGTTTTCCCTTTTCCCTAAAGCTTTTTCCTCTTTCACCGCGTTCACGGCCTCGTCCACCGGACATTCTGGGGCCTCTGTCACGGTCTCTGCCTGAACGGCTTCTTTCCGATCTTTCACGGCCAAGGTCAAGCTCGAAGTTTTGGTCCGAATAATCCTCCACGACCTGACCCAACTGGAGTTTGATCAGTCCCAGGGCTATCTGGTCCATGCTGAGTCCTTCGGCAAGGAGATGTCCGAGAGATGCTTCGTAAAACCCGTTATCCTCTTCTTTGGAAAGCTGATCGATCACGCTTTTTGTCAACTGCTCTTTTTTCAGTTCCACCAAATCACTGAGCGATGGAGGGGATTGCTTTGCGATAGAGGTTTTGATGTACCTTTCCAGATCCTTTAACCTGACAAGATCCCTTCTTCCGGTGATGAAAGAGATTGCCATTCCGGACTTCCCGGCACGGCCTGTTCGTCCGATCCGGTGTACATAATATTCTTCATCCAGCGGCAGGTCATAGTTGAAGACCGCTTCCACATTGTCCACGTCAATGCCCCGTGCAGCCACATCCGTGGCCACGAGTACAGAACAGTGTCCCTTGCGGAATTTGTTCATTACCTTGGTTCGCTGCGGCTGGGACAGGTCGCCGTGGAGGGCTTCCGCCTGTATGCCTCGTGCGACAAAACCTTCCGTTACCTCGTCAACCGCCCGCTTGGTGTTGCAAAACACTACACTTAGGTTAAACTGATGCAGATTGACCAGACGGGTGATCAGTTCCATTTTTAAATGGGGCCTTACCTCATAGTAATGCTGGGAAATGTTTTCTACGGTAAGTTCCTTTTTGACTACCTTTACAATTTCGGGATCGGTCTGGTATTTCCTGGTCAGGTCCATGATGGGCTTGGCCATGGTAGCGGAGAAAAACACAGTCTGCCTTTCTTCAGGCACCGATTTCAGAATCCTTTCGATGTCGTCCCTGAAGCCCATGTCCAGCATTTCGTCCGCTTCATCCAGCACAACGATGCCCACGTTTTCCAGGTTGAGCGTACGGCGTTCCATATGGTCCATAATCCTTCCGGGCGTTCCTACGACAACCTGGACACCTTTTTTCAGGTCCCGGATTTGCCTTTCTATGGATTCACCCCCATAAATTACAGTACTGGAAATGCCCCTCTTGTGCCTGGAAAGTTTGCCGATCTCACCTTCTACCTGTACCGCAAGTTCACGGGTAGGGCAAAGGATCAAGGCCTGAGGTTTTTTTAGTTGAGGATCGACCTGGTCAATGATGGGAATCCCGAAAGCGGCTGTTTTGCCCGTTCCGGTTTGCGCCTGGCCGATGACATCCCTGCCTTCTAGCAAAAATGGGATGGTTTGTTTTTGAATTGGGGAAGGATGGGTATAGCCCATATCTTCCACCGCCCTCAGAATTTCCGCAGAAATCCCAAGATCTGAGAATAATGTTTCGTTTTCCATGATGTTCCTTACTTCTCCGCCCTGGCCTTCCATGAAGATCCCCGGTACAGCGACAGCTAGGAAACCCACGGCTTAGAATTGGTTGTTTTTAATTGAAGTGCAAAGGTAACAATAATAATTTATTAAACAAATATTAATTGTAAATATCGAAGAAATAATAACAATAAGAAAGAAAATTCTGCCGGTCCCGCCATGCGGCGGACCGGGGAAATATTTATACGCCGTGCAGAAAATGTTTTTCGCCTTCTCAAGTATTTGAGTGAGAAATTAACGTAAATTTGTAGTATGAGCGTCTATGCCCATATACTGGCTTACTTTTATTCCGTTGCCCTGTCCCTGTGGATGGTCGTTATTTCCCCGGGTAATGTTTCCGGTATATTCTTTCAACATCCGGAAAAGACCGCCTCGGCTGAACAAGTTGACGATCTGAAGGTAAATGAAAATTTATTTCTGTTCAGTACCAACCAGTCCTCCGCCTGGGGCATCCGGGGAGATCACTCCCAGGATTTGGATAATTTTTCCCTTGAACATACCTATCGGAACCTCTGCTTAGCCGATTTATGCGCCACGGTATTGGCGGTTTTATCGGCAGTCGAGATCAATTTCCCCTTTATTGACCTGCTTTTTCCGTTTCATTATTTCTGGTAAGATTTTTCCGTCTCCGTCTTTTTCATAAAAAATATTTCAGGTAAGCACTAATGGTTGCGCTCCGCCTTGTGCCGGGGCTGCAATGCTTGCCTGTACATCAAAAAATAATCCCACAACATCATGGTAGATTTTGCGACATTAGCTATTGTATTGCTGATAATGATAGCTTTTTGCATCCCTTTTATTTATTCTTATCAAAAGAAAAAACAGCATGAAAAGAAACTGGCCGGCCAGTTTATAACCAAAGCCAGAGAACTCCAACTGGACATCAGTGTCTATGATATTTGGAGGAGAAAGTACGCCATAGGTATCGATAAAAGCAGGGGTCAGTTGCTCTATGTCAAATTTGAGCCCGACAAAAAGGTGAATTTGTTTAAGTTAAGCAATATTAAAAAGGTTAGGGTTCAGAATGAGCAAAGGGAAGTCGGAAGCGGCAAGGAAAAGGATCTGGTCATCGACAAAATATGGCTCGCGCTCGCCTTTAATGATCCCAAAGTTCCGGAAGCAATATTGGAGTTCTACGATGCGGATGAGAGTTTTGGCTTAATAGGGGAACCTTTGCTGGCCAAAAAGTGGCAGGCACTGGTCGGCGAGTTGTTGGAGAACATCGGCAAGCCGCAGCCCAAAAGATCGGTGCATCATGAATAGGGCGTAGGGTAGCTTAAGCCGGTGAATGCTACTGAGTACTTTGCCGGTGAAAATTTTTAGCCCGGAGCGCCAGGTGAAAACGGAAACTTGACGGTTTGCCCGGTCAGTATCCGGATATAGCCCGGTGCGCTCCGTGGTCCCTTTGGGGCTCCGCATTGGCCTATTTTTTTGCCCATGTTTCAAAAAGCGGTCAGGCAGGTAGACGGGGGAATAAGAAAGGAAGGAACGTATTTAAATTTTTTGAATATATATTTATACTTTTGTCGGGTTCCCGTCAGATATACTCAGGCAATATGGTAAATATATTACTGCTTTTGGTAGGTTTTGTGGCACTGATTTATGGTGCGGAAAAGCTCGTGGACGGCGCCTCAAGCCTTGCGGCAAAATCCGGAATTCCCAAAATTGTAATTGGTTTAACCATTGTAGCCTTTGGTACCTCGGCGCCCGAAATGGTGGTCAATGTTTTTGCCGCAGCGAACAACAACACCGGGATTGTCTTGGGCAACATCATTGGGAGCAATCTGTTTAATGTGCTGGGAATACTGGGCATATGCTCGGTCATTGCGCCGTTAAGTGTAAAAAGCAATACAACCTGGCTGGAGATCCCTCTGAGCCTTTTGGCTGCGGTTGCCGTGTATGTGATGGCAAATGACATCTTATTTGACAATTTGGATGAAAATATTCTTACCAGGACAGACGGTATTGTATTGCTTTTGTTTTTCATAATTTTTCTGGTGTACAACATTACCTTGTCGATCAATAGTCCGGAGGATGTGGGAGA
>DATGOS010000317.1:0-3449 GCA_035305725.1 Cyclobacteriaceae bacterium | reverse complement strand
GCCATTGCAAAACCCTCAATGGACTGCCCTATGTCATGGCCAACCTCCAACGGAAGGAAATGGATATGGAGGAAGTGATCCTGCTAAGCAGTGATGGATTTGTCTCCGAGGCAGGTTCCGCCAACATTTTCTGGCTAAAGGGTGGTGCCTTCTACACACCCTCCCTTGCTGCAAACTGTATTGCGGGAATAGGACGAGAGAAAATCATTGAGGCATTGCAGGGCCAAAACATTCCTGTCAGAGAAGGTCTGTATCTACCGGGCGAGTTGCTGGAGGCTGAACAGGTTTTTACCAGCAACGTGACTGGAATATCCTACATTGCTAACCTGGAAGGTAGGACATATAACACAACAGCCCTTCCAATCCTGGAAAGGCTGTTTGAATAATTTTTTTCCACCGTTTAACTACGCTTTACCGCATGGTCCACCGCCCTTGCAGCCAAAGCCATATAAGTCAGCGAGGGATTTTGGGTGCTGGTGGAAGTCATACAGGATCCGTCCGTGACATACACATTCTTGCAGGCGTGTAACTGGTTCCATCTGTTCAGCAGGGAGTTTTCAGGATCATGGCCCATACGCACACCGCCCATTTCATGGATATCCAGCCCCGGAGCCCGATGGTCATCCCGGGTCCGGATATTCTTAAACCCTGCGGACTCAAACATTTCCCCCATTTGTTCCAGGTAATCCTTGATCATGTCTTCATCATTTTGGTCATAATCCACGGACACCTTTAGCAATGGCATTCCCCATTCGTCTTTTTGTACGGGATCCAGGCTTACGCGGCTCTCTTCTTTGGGAATGGTTTCGCCCATCATATGGGACCCTACCCTCCAGTTGCCGTATGTAGGGTTGAGCAACTGATCCTGAAGTGCTACGCCAATTCCTGAGCGGTCAGTCTCAGGATTGCGGTGCCCGCTAAATCCAGCCGCATAGCCTCTCAAAAAGTTGGTTTCCTGCTTGTAAAGGTTTCGAAACCTGGGGATATATCCACCATTGGGTCTCCTACCCGCGGTAGTATATTCCAGCAGCCCTTCAAATTCCCCGGATATACCCGCACGGTAGTTATGGAAAGCCAGGTATTTTCCGAGCAAGCCGTTGTCATTGCCCAGGCCATGCGGAAAGCGGGAAGAAACGGAATTCAGCAGTACAAGATTGGTGTTCAGGGTGCTGGCGTTCAGGAAAATCAGAGGTGCAAAATATTCGCTGACTTCTTTGGTTTGGGCGTCAATCACCCTTACGCCTTTGGCCCTTTCTTTCTGTTCATCATAAATGACGGAGTGTACGACGGCATTGTTGATCAGGCTCAGGTTGCCGGTTTTGGCTGCCCAGGGCAGTGTGGATGCATTGCTGCTGAAATACCCTCCGAAGGGACATCCCCGCTTGCAAAGGTTGCGGTGTTGGCACAGGCCCCTGCCCTGCTTGGCATAGTATTCATAATTGCCGGTAATGTGTGCACACCTGCCAATGATTACATTACGTCCGGTGTAATTTTCCCCGACATAGTGCTTGAAGTATTTTTCCACCGCCGTAAGCTCCATGGCCGGAAGAAACTCCCCATCAGGCAAATTGCTGAGGCCATCGCGGTTGCCGGAGACCCCTACAAATTTTTCCACATGGCTGTACCACGGCGCCAGGTCCGCATAGCGGATAGGCCAGTCCACGGCAAAGCCGTCCCGGGCAGGACCTTCAAAGTCCAGGTCGCTCCAGCGCTGCACCTGCCTGGCCCATAGCAGAGATTTCCCTCCTGTCTGGTATCCCCTGATCCAGTCGAAAGGCTTATCCTGTATGTAGGGATGCTCCTTGTCTTTTACAAAAAAATGCGCGGCGTCCTCTTTAAAAGCATAGCAGCGGCTCACCACAGGATTTTCTTCTTTGATATCCTGCAAGATCTCCCCCCTGTGCGGGAATTCCCAGGGATACATATTGGTGGTAGGATAATCTTTGATATGTTGTACGTCCCTTCCTCTTTCCAGCACCAGGGTTTTCAGCCCCTTCTCCGTCAGTTCCTTGGCTGCCCAGCCTCCGCTCATTCCGGAGCCAACGACAATGGCGTCAAAGGACCTCTCCTTTACACTTCGAATATTAAGATTAGCCATTAATGTTCAATTTTTGTTGGGGTTCGATCAACACCTCTCCCTGAAAACCTCCCGGGATCATCTCGTAAGGCATGATTTCGGTCATGAAGTATTCCGAACTCAAATAGCCCTCCAGGGTATACCTTTTACTGAGGTCCAAAAAATATTTGATTTCGTCCAGGTTAAACTCCTTGCCTTTGGGATTTTCCTCTTGCTGGCTTACAGCAGCCATGTACACTTCCTCAGCCTTTGTCTGGGACATTTCCTCAAAGCTGCTTCCGTATTTTTGTTGGACAAATCCGCCAAACTGTTTCAAACCGGCAACAAAACGCCGCTGATTCTCGGCTGCCAGGCAATCGTTGGCCATCACCAAGACATAATCTTGTATATTCAATTCTCTCGCACCGGTAATTTCTCCTCCCGGAAGGATAGTCTCCACCACTTTTGCCAGCAGTTGCCGGTGTTCTTCGGTAATTTGAAGCTTTTCATAGGCCAGAAGGACATTTTCCCTGCTCAGGTCACATGAAGGGATGATCATCAGTCCACCGGCCATTATGCCAAGCTGTCTAAGCGCTTCTCTTCGGTTCATTGTAATATTTCCATTAATCCGGCAATATAAAGGACTGGCACCTTTTAATCCGAACTTTATGGCATTTTTTCAGCTTAATTATACGAAAATCTTAGGGTAGTTTTGCGCAATAAGTAAAAAGAAAAAACGAGGCGATTAAATTATAATAAGTATTTTTGGATTTTAACTCTGAATAGATAATGAAAAAAACAATACTGTCTCTCCTAATCATTCTTCCTCAACTTCTACAGGCACAAACTATCACCTTTCTTGACAAGAAGAATAATCAGCCGATCCCGGCGGTGGTGGTACGGGGAAGCAACAACAACTTTTTATCCAACGATGAAGGTATTCTCAAGCTAAATCTGTCTTCCCCCCAGGACATGGTTGCTTCCCATATTTCCTATGAAAGCAAATCATTTAGGGTAAATCCGGGCGATAACATCCAGGTGTTTTTGGACAGGATGGAGTTCTCCCTTTCAGAGGTGGTCGTTTCTTCATTTGAGACCGAGAGGCCGCTGCTGCAGCAAGCCGCCGCCATACATAAAGTTCCGTATTCGGACCTTTTGCGTTTTAATGAAACCTCACTGGTCAATGCTTTCAACACCCGCCCAGGCATTAAGGTGGAGGAAAGGGCGCCGGCAAGTTACAGAATCTCCATTCGCGGAAGTTCCTTAAGGGCTCCTTTCGGGGTGCGTAACGTAAAAGTTTATTGGAACGAAATTCCATTCACCGCCCCGGATGGCACCACACCCCTGAATATCCTGGATCTCTCCAATTTGGGCAACACTGAGATCATCAAAG
>DATGOS010000316.1:0-3282 GCA_035305725.1 Cyclobacteriaceae bacterium | reverse complement strand
CAACCGGAGTGAATTCAATTTACTTTCCAGGGACTCGTCAATCTGACGGTCGCCCACAGTTAAAACAAATCCGCCGATCAACTCCTCATCGACGTGTTCTGAAAGCTCCACTTTTTCCTTCCCGGATATCTCCTTCACCATATCAATGAAGGACTGGCGAAGTTCCTCATCAATAGGAAAGGTGGTGACAACTTTGGCCTCCTGTATTCCTTTATGGCTGTTATATTGTTTATGAAATTGCCGGGCAATGGCCATCAGGGTATTTTCCCGGCCCTTCTGCGCGATAAGTTCCAGAAAATCGGCAGTTAAATCAGCACTTCCTTCCGAAAAAAGCATGTTTAAAATGCGCAGTTTCTCTTCGGAACGGATCACCGGGTCCTGCAGCATAAGTCCCAGTTCCTCGTTGGCTTTTCCCATGTCCAAGAGCTTCTGCATGTCCCGGTGAACTTCTTCCAGCTCACCGCGTTCCACCGAAAGTTCCAACAGGGATTTGGAATATCTGGAAGCTACCGTAAATAATGACATTGCGCTTGGATTAATTAAGTTTTAGATCTTTTACAAAATCCTTCACCAGTTCTTTTTGCTCCCGCTCAGAGGAAAGATTTCGCCGAATCAGCTTTTCGGCAATTTCAAGGGAAATTTCCGCCACCTGAATTTTAATGTCTGTTACGGCTGCCATTTTTTCGTTTTCAATGACGGCTTTGGCGTCTTCCAGCATTTTAGCGCCTACCTTAGAAGCTTCGGTTCTGGCTTCTTCCATGATTTGGGCGGCGTATTCATTGGCTTTCTTCAAAATCTCATCTCTCTCAATCCTCGCCTCCAACAGCAGTTTTTCGTTTTCCGCTACCAGGTTCGCCATTTCAGTACGGGCTATTTCAGCGGATTTCAGGGAGTTTTCTATAGCACCTTCCCTTTCCTCCAGAGCCGAAAGTATGGGTTTCCAGGCAAACTTGGCAAGAATGATCAAAAGGATGATAAAGCCTAAGGCTTGCCAGATGATTAAACCGGACTCCGGTACAATAAGATCCATCTTCTATAAATTAAATGTTCAATGGTGTTTGTTCAAAACAAGGAAGGGGAGAATCTATCATCCTCCCCCGTTTCCTTTTTAGAAGGTCAGGTTGTTATTAAGTGCAATCAGCAGACAAACTACTACCGCAAATAATGAAACCACCTCAATTAGGGCTGCGATGATCAACATGGCAGTCTGGATCTTGCCGGCAGCTTCTGGCTGGCGGGCAATTCCTTCCATAGCTTGACCACCAATTCGGCCAATACCGATACCTGCGCCTATCGCGCAAATGCCGGCACCAATACCTGCGCCCAGAAGGGCGAAACCAGCAGTCAATAATAATGAAGTTAACATAGGTGTTATTTATATAAATTGAACAAAGAAATTCTAATGATCATGGGCATAGCTGTGGTCGGCAATGGCCGAACCGATGTACATCGCCGAAAACAAGGTGAAGACATAAGCCTGGATGGTGGCTACCAGGAGTTCTATAATGTTGATGAAAATCACCATTAAAGTACTCGCCACGCCTACTGCCAAAGATTCGAAAACAAATATGAGTCCAATAAAACTCAGGATCACAATGTGTCCGGCGGTGATGGCTACAAACAATCGCACGGTCAACGCAAACGGCTTGGTAAAAAGTCCGATGAACTCCACCGGAACGATGATAAACAACAGCGGCCAGGGTACTCCTGGCGTGGCAAACACATGCCGCCAATATTCCCTGTTTCCGTTAAAATTGGTAATAAGAAACGTGATGACGGCCAGCGTCAGGGTAACGGAAATATTACCCGACAAATTCGCCGCACCGGGCACCAGCCCCAGAAGATTGCCCGCCCAGATAAAGAAAAACAGCGTCAGCAAATACGGGGTAAATTGCTTATACCTTGGCCCGATGTTGGGCAGGGCGATTTCGTCCCTTACGAATACCACAATAGGTTCTATGAAAGAGGCAATACCCTTCGGGGCTGATTTGGGATTTTTGCGGTAAAAGGCCGATGTGGAAAGCAACAGAAAAAGTAGGACGGCAAGAACAATAAACATCATTGCCACATTCTTTGTAATAGACAAGTCAACAAAACTTCTGCTCTCGTCTACCGCTTTTAATTTGTCATGATCATCAATGTAGTAACCTTCGTGTTCTACACCAAACTCGTGTGTTTCGGGATCTACGAAATCAGAAGAGGAGTAAAATTCAAAACCCCTGTCCGGCGAATAAATAATCACGGGCAGGGGGAGCGTAACGTGCGTGGATCCGAAGGTGGCAAAATGCCACACGTGAGAATCCTTGACGTGATGCATAATAAATGCGGTCTCATCTTCCCCTTCTCCGGTTTCTGCTGATGCCGAGGTGGAAAATCCCAGCCAAATAGCTGACATTAAGATACTTAAGCAGAGAAATTTACGGAACATCTATCAATAATTATAGGCCTATTCTGAATGAGCGTGCAAATTAGTTATTAAGGTGTATATATCAAACAATAAGTACAACAAATAAATCACAAAGAAATCAACAACAAACCAAAGTATATTTTCAGTCCCTGACCACAAAATCACAAAAACAAAACCTAAACTGGCTATCAGGCGGATCAAGCTGGAGCCAAGAAGTATGGGAACAGAATTTTCTTTACTCTCCTTCAGCAAATATTGGGTGAGCAGCCCTGAGAGCAGTGTCAGGATAAAAAAAAACCAAAGCACAGCACCCGCTTTTTCATGAAGCCAGACAGGTGCGGCAAATTGGCGGAGAAAAAATATTATTCCAGCCAAAACCAGCGTAATACCAGTTAATCTAAGGGAGTAGAACAGGTAATTCCTCATGAATGTATAGTTGCCGAGCCGTGATCGCCGATCAGATTTTTCCCAGCTTAGATCTTCTAGTTTTTTTCCCGCTCATTTTCGTCCCGCTTCAGCGATCGAAAAAGCTGGTAAAAGGCTATAAAAATGGACGTAAAACAAAATACAAGTACCCAAAGCGGGAAACTCATTTCGCTTCTTTCCTGAATTTCCAGACCTGCCCATGTACCCAGGCCAATGATGGCACACATTTGAAATGACAGTCCTATGTATCGGACATACGTGGGCGTGTTACCCGGAGACGATTTTTTTCCGCTCATTGCCGTTATATACGAGACTTTCCGCCTCCACCATTCCTGTCATATGGCACTTGCCGTTGAATACAGCCCCATTTTCGATAATGAGTTTTTTTGCAAAAATATCCCCGTTGATGTAGGCCGTTTTTTTCAGGTATAAGGTACCTTTGCAATGGA
>DATGOS010000315.1:0-11147 GCA_035305725.1 Cyclobacteriaceae bacterium | reverse complement strand
TGGCCGTCAGAAGCTTTTTAAGCGGCTCTTTTTCCTGAAGATCCCGGAGGTTGGGGGTATTGGGGGAGCTTACGTTGAGGACAAAGTAGTCTACATAGGGGTGCAGGGCTTCAAGGCACAATAAATAGTCAGCAATGGCCTCATGATTAGGTGTGTCTTTGTTCTTCCCGATATTCCCTCCAATCAGGACGCTGGACTTCCGTTTTTTCAGCCGGCTTACCGCTTCCTCCACACCTCCGTTGTTGAAACCCATCCGGTTGATCAGGCCCTGGTCATTGGGAAGGCGAAAGAGCCGGGGCTTGGGGTTACCTTCCTGGGGTTTTGGCGTTAGCGTGCCGATTTCCAAAAATCCAAAGCCCAACATGGCCATCTCGTCAATAAAGCCCGCGTCCTTGTCCAAACCCGCCGCCAGTCCCACGGGATTTTTAAAGGACAGTCCAAATACCTCCCGCTCAAGGACAGGGTCGTCAAACCTATAGTAGCGTTTAATAAGCCCCTTCAGTCCAGGCATGTTGAAGAAAATGCGGACCAATGAAAAAGTGAGGTGATGGGCCTCCTCAGGGTTTTTGGAAAACAGGATTTTTTTTAGAAAGGATTTGTACACTTGGTGTTGAAGAAATTATCAAACGCTAAATTAGGGATTATTTTCATGCCGAAAGTAGTACGGCCGCATTTTCCCGGGATGCCACTTTACTTCCTGGGGTGGAAGTCTGTCAGCACCTGGCGCAGGTAATCGCGGTCCAGGTGGGTGTATATTTCTGTGGTGGTGATGCTTTCATGGCCAAGCATTTCCTGAACGGCCCTTAGATCAGCACCTCCCTCAATGAGATGGGTGGCAAAACTGTGCCGGAAGGTATGCGGGCTGATATTTTTTCGGATGCCCGTTTCGGCGGCCAGTTTTTTGATCATTAAAAACACCATGACCCGGCTCAGCTTTTTCCCCCTTCGGTTCAGGAAAACGAATTCCTCATGACCTTTCACCGGGGTTTGATGGCTACGCACCTCCTGAAGATAAAGCTTAAGGTATTTCAGGGCATCTTTACCCACCGGTACCAGCCTTTCCTTGTTTCCCTTGCCGACAATCCTAAGGAAGCCGATATCCTCATAAATATTTCCTCTTTTTAGTTCCGTCAGTTCAGATACCCGGAGGCCGCTGCTGTACAGCATTTCCAGCATCGCCCTGTTTCTGTGCCCCTCCGGCTCGCCGAGCTTGATGCCCTCCAGCAGCGAGGTGATTTCGGTATAGCTGAGGGTATCAGGCAGTTTTCTTCCCAGCTTTGGGGCCTGCAAAAGAAAGGAGGGATCCTTGTTGATCTTTTCCTCATACATCAGAAATTTGAAAAATGCCTTGATGCCGGAAATGATCCTGGCCTGTGTATACTCCGAGATTTCAAGGCTTGCAATGTCATTGACGAAGCACCTTAGTTGGTCCAGGGTCACCTCCGTGGCGGAGACTCCGGGAAATTCGCTGTTCATATACCTGCTGAGTTTCTCCAGGTCCTGTGTATACGCCATGATGGAGTTGGCACTGAGGGAGCGTTCGATTTTAAGGTAATATTGAAACTGCTTTATCTGGCTTTCCCAGGACATGTTAAAACGATTTTGGAACCGAAAGATACGGAATATTAGTCTTACAAAATGAATGGAAATAATTTGAAGGTCTTACATTTGTATTGCCTAAATTCTGTATTCCGGTGGCGCGGGCAATGCTGTTTTATCATTCTAATTTAAAAGATCTTGAAACTAATTATCATCAACGGTCCCAACCTCAACCTGTTGGGTAAAAGGGAACCTGAAATTTATGGCAGCAATTCCTTCGGGGACTTTTTTGAAACGCTGAAAGGCAAATATAAAGAAGTTAGCCTGGAGTATTATCAAAGCAACGTGGAGGGAGAACTGATCAACAAGCTCCATGAGGTAGGATTTGATTATGCAGGCATCTTGCTCAACGCCGGGGGGTATACCCATACCTCGGTGGCCATTTCGGATGCCATTGCCGCGATCACTACGCCTGTGATGGAGGTTCATATTTCAAATATTTACAAACGGGAGGAATTCCGCCACAAGAGTATTATCTCCAAGGAATGCATCGGCATGATCGCCGGGCTTGGCCTTCAGGGCTATGAACTGGCAGTACAGTATTTTGTTGCTAATAAATAACTTTCCATGATTTCATTTTCACCGGGACCGTCCAAGGTTTATGACCAGTTGCCCCTTTATTTCAAGGATGCTTTTGACCAGGGGATATTGAGTGCCAACCACAGAAGCGCGGCTTTTATGCATCTGTATCAGGAAACGGAGGAGCTTATAAAGGAAAAGCTTGATGTGCCGGAGGGCTATAAGTTGTTGTTTACCTCCAGCGCAACGGAGAATTGGGAGATTATCACGCAGTCAGTAGTGGAAAAGTCCTCTTACCATATATTTTCCGGTGCTTTCGGGAAGAAATGGTTTGGCTTTGCCAGGAATATAAATCCGGCAACGGGATCCTATCCGTTGGACAAAGATCAGGAACTGAATCCTGATTTGCTGGAGATAGATGAAGAGCATGATCTGATTGCCCTTACCCACAACGAAACCTCCAATGCCACCCAGGTCAGCAATGAATTGATAGCGGCTGTGGGGGAGAAGTACAAGAACAAAATGGTCGCGGTGGACGCGACCTCCTCCATGGCCGGGGTTTATCTTGACTTCAGAAATGCCGATATTTGGTATGCGTCCGTACAGAAATGCTTTGGATTGCCAGCCGGCCTGGGCGTATTGATTCTTTCTCCCAAAGCCGTGGAAAAAGTCGACCGTAAAGGCGAAGAGGGCCGGTACAACAGCCTTTCCTTTATACTGGAAAACGCCAGGAATTACCAGACGCATTATACGCCCAATGTGCTCGGTATTTATCTCCTCAACAGGAGCCTGAAGGACGTGCCTTTTATCACCGCCACCAGCGCAAGGACGGAGGAAAGAATGCAGCGGCTTGAGGAAACTGTACTACAAAGCCGATCGCTTCATTTCCTGATCCAGAACCCAAAAACAAGAAGCAGGACAGTGCTGGGCATTTCCGGCAAGGAGGAATTTGTAAGCCAGGTAAGGAATTCGGCCGAAGCGGAAGGAATGCAAATGGGGAGCGGTTATGGGGCGCTTAAGCCAACAAGCTTTAGGATTGCCAATTTTCCGGCGGTAACGGACAGCGAGTTTGACAGCCTGATCCGTTTTTTGAGACGGTTCTAAAAAACCAGGAATAAGGGGATATGTTTGAATTCAAGGACATACTGTCTGTCACGCTTATTCTTTTTTCCGTCATCGATATCCTGGGGTCTATACCGATTGTGATTAGTCTTAGAAAGAAGGTAGGGCATATCCAGTCGGAAAAGGCCACCATTGCGGCGGGGATATTGATGGTGTTGTTTCTACTGTTGGGAGAGGTTATTTTAAGTCTTTTTGGGATTGGCGTTGACGATTTTGCCCTGGCCGGGGCCTTGATCATATTTGCCCTGGGGGCTGAAATGATTTTGGGAATTGAGATTTTCAAGCCTGATGCGGAAGCCAGTTCTGCCAGCACTTCCATTGTGCCTATTGCTTTTCCATTGATTGCAGGGGCAGGGACGATGACAGCCATTCTCACCTTAAAATCCGAATACTCGCAGTTAAGCATTGCCATGGGCATCCTGACCAATTTGATAATTGTGTACGTGGTGCTGAAAAGCACCGATTGGTTGGAGAGGAAGCTGGGGAGGACGGGTCTGGACGTTCTGAGGCGGATCTTTGGCATTATATTGCTGTCTATCGCCATCAAGATTTTCAAGTCCAACCTGGGAGGGTTTTGAGGCACTTTACGCTTATCAAAGCCATAGCGGCAGGATTCTTCTGACATTTTCCTTTACTTTGAATCATGATCATAATTTATACGGACGGGGCCGCCAAGGGAAATCCGGGAAGAGGAGGGTATGGTACGGTGTTGAAGTACAAAAATCACCGGAAGGAATTGTCGGAGGGCTTTAGGATGACCACCAACAACAGGATGGAACTGCTGGCCGTCATTAAGGGGCTGGAGGAACTGAAATTGGAGGGAATCCCGGTGACCATCTATTCAGACAGTAAGTATGTGGTGGATGCGGTCACGAAGGGCTGGCTCTGGAACTGGCAGAAAAAAGGGTTTAAGGACAAGAAGAACGTGGATCTGTGGAAACGGTATATTCCGCTCCATCTGAAGTATAAACCCAGGTTTGTATGGGTCAGGGGCCATGCGGGCAATGTGGAGAATGAGTGCTGTGACCGATTGGCGGTGGCCGCGGCCGAGTCGGACGGCCTTCAGGCGGACCGGGGTTATGAGGCGGAAATGAGCAGGGGGAATATTTAAACGGATTCCACGGAATCAAAAACCTCCCTGGCCCGTTGTGACGTCGTATTTTACCGGTACATTTTCAGCATGCCAAACACGTATTTTAAGTTTAAGCAATTTATTATCCATCAGGGCGACTGCGGTATGAAAGTAAGTACCGATGGGGTGGTGCTGGGCGCGATGGCTTCACATTCTAAGGCGGGAAGGATTCTGGATATAGGAACAGGTACCGGGCTCATCGCCCTGATGCTGGCGCAAAGGTTTCCGACAGCGGCAGTGGAGGGAATAGAGATTGACAAGGATGCATATCTTCAGGCATCCGACAATCTAGCGCTCAGTCCCTGGAAGGACCGCGTTTCGGTTGTTCATCAATCCTTTCAGGAATTTGCAAAAGTGGAGCGTAAGCGTTTTGATCTGATCGTAAGCAATCCTCCTTATTTTCCGGCGCATCTTAAGTCCGGGGACTTAAAGCGGAACCTTGCCCTGCATAATGACGCCTTGCCCTTTCCTGACCTCGTCCGTGGCATCCCCCCGCTGTTGTCCCGAGACGGCCTTTTTTGGGTGATGCTGCCCGAAAGGCAAATGCAAGAACTCGAAACGCTGGCGATGGAGGAAGGCTTATTTCCCCACAATAAAATCATTGTCAGGAACCACCCCTCCGCTCCGGTGTTAAGGGTGGTTCAGGCCTTCTCGTTTTTGGCGCAGGTGTCCACCGAAGCCTCTCTGCTCATCCGGGATCAGGACCGGAACTATTCCAAGGATTATAAGGAGTTGCTGAAAGATTTTTTGTTGGATTTTTAGGGAATAGGCGGAGGCGATAATTTTTGCGCCTGTGGCTATTGTGCTTGATTTTCTTTTTAGATACCTTGATATAAGTTAATTAAACGTCACGGATTCCACCTTGCTCACAATCGCCATCGGCATTCCCGGCAATTGCAGGTTCATTTCCATGGGATATTTTAGCCCTTCCACGGTGTCGTACTTGTTGTAATTAATATTTCCTGCTGTAGGGCTTTCGCTCCGGATCTTAAGGCCGGTGTCCACATGATAATAGTTCACCACTGAGGATCCCGTTGGATTCGTCACCGTTAACTTATAGGCCTTTTCGCCGTCTACATCCTGGATGCCGTCCAGGGAAAAACTGTATCCCATTTCCTTATAGTGAAGTTCGGGAAAAATATACATGCCCATCTTGGCTTCTTCATATTGTTCGTCGCTCAGGGTCTGGGACTGGCCTTGGGCGGAGATGGTGGCTTTGCCGTTCTCCATGGTAATCTTTTGCATTACCTGGCCCATCATGCTTACTTCCTGCTCAAACTTCATGGATGACAGATCATGAAAGGTGGAAATCACCATCTGCTGACCCTGTATTTCCGAGCTTTGTTTGATGTTGGCGGTTTTTATGGCCGCTGCTTTTTCCTCTCCCCCAATGGCTTCGATGTATCTGTCGATTACTTTTTCCGCAGTCATGTCCGCATCCATAGCCATTTCCCTGGCTTCCTCGCCGGTATTGGTGTATTTTTTAATTTCCCCAAACTGCACCAATTTATCTTCAAAGGCACTGCTGTTGCCCACGATGGTGATATGCATATTATCCGGCTGGATGTATTTTTTGGTGGCTGCGTCGATGTCCTCCACCGTCAGGTCATCCAGCCTTTGCAGGTAAGTGGAATAATAGTCTTCGGGAAGATTATACTGGGCAATGTTGATCGCAAAACTTGCTATGGTGGAAGGGTTTTCCAATGAGCGTCCAAAGCTGCCGCTCAGATTGGCCTTGGCTTCCTCCAGTTCTTCTTCGGTAATACCTTCCTGGACTATTTTTCTGATTTCATGGATCATTTCGGTAAGGGCCGAATCAGTGACTTCTGTCCTTACGGAAGTGCTTGCCGTAAAATTGGCAATCAGCTTGTCGGAGCCAATGGAGGAACCGGCGCCATAGGTAAAACCTTTCTCTTCCCGCAACTTCATGTTCAGGCGGGAATTAAATCCTCCTCCCAGGATGTATGCCAATACCCGGGTAGCCAAATAATCCTCCTTCGCAGGGTTCATCTCCAGGGGATAAGCCAGTTTGATCACGGACTGCACCGAAGCGGGCCGGTCTACAATGGCTACCTTAATTTGGTCAGGAGCTTGGGGCGTTTCATAGCCCATTTCCGGTACATTGCTGCTTTCCCACTTGCCGAAATAATCCCGAACCAGCTTTTCCGCTTCTTTGGCATTGATGTCCCCAACGATTGCCATATAGGCGATATTGGGCTTAAAGTAGGTCTCGTAATAGTTCCTGATATCTTCTACCGTAATATTTTCGGTGGTCTCTTCCGTTTGGTTTTCGCCATAGGGATGCTCCTTTCCATAAACCAGCGCATTGGTCAGGCGGCTGGAGATCGCATTCGGATTATCCTTGGCCGCTGCCAGGCTCGTGAGTGCCTGTTTTTTCAGCTTGTCCAACTCGGCCTGGGGAAACACCGGGTTAAAAAGCACGTCCGCCATCAGTTCCAGGATTTTGTCCTGGTGTTTCGTTAGGGAAGAGCCGTACAACGAAGTAGAACCCGCACTTAAGGAAGCACCGATGAAATCCACCTCTTCATCAAGCTGTTCCTTGGTTCTATTGGTGGTGCCGGCGGTGAGCATTTCTCCCACAAATCCCGTCATCCCGGCCTTTTCCCCCTCGAGCAGTGGATCCCGCTCCAAAACCAGGGAAAAAGCCACTCTGGGCAGCTTGTGGTTTTCCACGACAAAAACCTGCAATCCATTCGGAAGGCTAAAGTCTTTTACCTCTCCAAGTTCAATTTCAGGTGCGGGCCCAGGCTCGGGCAATTTTGTCCTGTCGATCTGTGCGTAGCCCACAGCGGAGATAAACAGGAATATAATCAACAATAGGTGCGGCTTTTTCATCTTTGTCTTTTTTTGATTCGAAAAAACTATTCCTGAGGCTGGGCTGCCTTGGGCAGATAATGCAATACCACGCGCCCGTCAAGCGTCATATATTCCCTGGCCACCCTTTGAATGTCATCTTTTGTGACCTGTCGGTATTTGTCCAGTTCCTGGTTGATAAAATCAGCACTTCCATAAAAGACGCTGGCCTCGGCCAGGTTTTGCGCTATGCCTGCCATGGAGGCATTTTTGCTGACCAGATCATTTTCTATGATGTTCTGGAGTTTCTGAAATTCCCTGTCGGAGATCCCCTCTTCCTGTACCTGGACGATGAGCGTATCGATCTCCGCCTCCAGGTCGGCTGCTTCTATGCCCATATTGGCAATCCCGTACATGAGGAAAAGACCACCATCCTCAAGGTTCAGGGGAAATGCCGACACCGCCAGTGCTTTTTGCTGCTTGTCTACGAGTTCCTTGGTCATCAGGGACGAATTCCCCCCCGTCAGGTAAGTGGACAACATGGACATGGCGAAGGAATCCGGATGGTCTTTGGGCGGAATATTATAGGCCTGGATGACTGCCGGTATTTGAATGTTGTCGTAGACTATATCCCGGATTTCTTCGGTCTTTTCCGGCTCCTTCACATCAGGCCGGAAAATTTCCTTTTCTCCCCGTGGAATTTCGGAAAAATAGGCCCTCACCCACTTTTCCGCCTGATCATAATCAATGTCTCCGGCAATGGTAAGTGTGGCGTTGTTGGGCACATAAAAATCTTCGTAAAACTGAATAAATTCATCCAGGGTGGCAGAATTTAAATGCTCCATGGATCCTATGGGGGCCCATTGGTACGGATGCCTGGCATAGGCTCTTTTTAGCGTTTCTATAAGGATGCTCCCATAAGGCTGGTTGTCATATCGCTGGCGCCTTTCCTCTTTCACCACCTCCCGCTGGGTATCTACGCCCACCTGGTCGATTTTAGCATGAAGCATCCTTTCACTTTCAAGGTATAAGGCCAGCTCGAGGTAGTTGGATGGAAGTAGTTCGTAATAATACGTTTGGTCATTGTTCGTAAAGGCATTGAGGCTGCCACCCGCTGATTCCACAATTCTGGTGTATTCGCCCCGCTCGATGTTTTCGGTCCCTTCAAAAAGCAAGTGCTCGAAGAAATGGGCAAAGCCGGTTTTGTCAGGGTCTTCATTTTTGGATCCCACGTGGTATAAAACGGAGGCGACGACAATGGGCGTGGAATTATCCCTATGCATAATTACGTGAAGTCCGTTGTCAAGCGTGAATTCCTTGAATTCCAAGTCCTTTTGCGCCACGGCTGATACGCTTACGCATGCCGTCAGCAAGATCATCAGCATTGTCTTTCTCATAATGACCAATTTAGTTAACCTGTTGTATCCTGATATTGCGGTGTGGAGATATGGTGTCCCAGTGCTTTCTGTAAGGAATTTTGCCCCCAAAATGTGATATTTTAAATTTACAAAATCTTCGTAAAAAACGAATTTATTTTTTGTTTAATCCAACGACTGATAAACTTGTGTATGCTTGAAATAGGTTAATGCTGGTGGTTATTGAGTGTTTAAGTTATTAAGTTACTGAGTAACTTGATTATTAATGCAGAATCGCTTGTCAGGTTCTTTTAAAAGGCATCCCTGATCAGCATCAGGTCCGCGATGGCCTGAAGGGTCTTTGCCTTGTGGGAAAGTAATTTTTCCCTTAGTCGCGGAGAGAGTTCCTTTTCTTCCAAAAGGTTATCGTACTCTTCCACTACGGCTTTTTCTCCCCGGATGCATTCTTCACACACTTCTTTTTCATTGTCATGGGTTAGATTGGTTTTGAAGTTCATCCAGGTCCGGTGCAAGATCCCCATGGTACTTCCTTCCGTTACCGGCTTGGCACCAAGAAGGACGATCTCCCGGTGGATTTCCTCCCCGATGTCCACGCGCGCTGCGGCCTGGTCAATGAGGTATCTTTTTAATGCATCGTTTTCAACGTCCCTGGCAGCGTCTTTATATCCATTGATTGCGTCGTAATTCCGCTGAAGCACGCCGTTCAAATCATTAGCTAGTTCTTGCCTGCTTTTCATATTTAGGTTGTTTTGTCTGGAAAGTAATAAAAATTTTTTTGGTATCAGCGAAAGTTATGCCATGAAAATACAAAACCATACCCATATGGGTTGCCTAACACCTCCTGATCATCGCGGATTGTCATGAAAACGCTACTTGTCCTCAAGCCTCAAGTGCGGTATATAAACGGGGAATCAGGATAGTGCAGGATACAAACTCCATATAAATTAGATTTATTTTGGGCAATTATGCCGTCAACATACCGGCGGGGGATGGTCATGCTTCATTTCCAATTGTTGTGGCCGGCCACCTATTTGTATATATGAATTAAAATAGGTTAATTTATTTTGAATTATTGATACCCATTTTTACTCAAACAGAAACTAAAATAATGTGTAAACACCACCCCTTGAGAAGAATTTATTTTTTGCCACTTTTCGTATTTTTATTGTTTTCCTGTAATGATGCGAAAGAAAGCAGCGGACCGGTACATCCCAAAGTCGAAAAATTAAAGCTACCGGATGGCTTTGCTGCCGAACATCTGTACAGTCCCGGCGAAAATGGCCAGGGCTCATGGGTGGCCATGGCCTTTGACGACCGGGGGAGGCTAATTACTGCCGACCAATATGGCGCCCTTTACCGCCTGGAGATCCCGGCCATTGGGTCCGATTCGCTGAAGCCCAACATTGAAAAACTTGTCGTGGGCAGCGAAGAAGGTGGCAAACTGGGTATGGGATATGCCCAGGGATTGCTTTACGCCTTCAACAGCATGTATGTGATGGTAAACCATACGCCTAATGAGGATTTTGACAAAGGCACCGGCCTGTACAGAATTCAGGATACTGATGGTGATGACCAGTACGACAAGGTCACCTTGTTAAAGTTATTGAAAGGCGCTCCGGGTGAACACGGGCCTCATAGTATGATATTGTCCCCCGACCGGCAGTCAATTTACCTGGTGGCGGGCAATCATGTGGACGTGCCCGAGATGGATGCGTACCGGCTTCCAAGGGTCTGGCAGCAGGATAATTTGCTTCCTGAAATCAGAGATCCCAGAGGTCATGCCAACAACCGGGAAGCTCCCGGGGGCTGGATCGCGAAGATTGATCCTGAAGGTCAGAATTGGGAGTTGATCAGTGCCGGATTCCGGAATGCCTTTGACATTGCCTTCAATGAAGCAGGTGATTTGTTTACTTATGATTCGGACATGGAATGGGACTTTGGGATGCCTTGGTACCGGCCCACCCGCATTTGTCATGTGACCAGCGGCAGTGCGTTTGGATGGCGGACGGGCAACCAAAAGTGGTCGCCGGTTTATCCGGACAATTTACCGGCCGTGTTGAATATTGGACAGGGTTCACCTACGAACGTTATGTTTGGTACCGGTGCCCGGTTCCCCGAGCGATACCGGAACGCCATGTATGCGTTTGACTGGAGCTTCGGAATAATCTATGCCATTAGCCTGGAACCTTCAGGGGCCACATATGAGGCAACAGCGGAGGAATTTATCTCCGGCGCTCCCCTGCCTTTAACGGACGGTGTGATCGGTCCGGACGGTGCCATGTATTTCATGACCGGGGGCAGGCGGTTGGAATCGGATCTATACCGCGTCCACTACACCGGGGATGTGGAGATGGCAAACACCGCTTTGACAGAAAAGGATCTTCCCGAAGAACATCGGATCCGAAGACAGTTGGAAAGTTACCATACCGGTCCGCAACCGGCGGCTCTGGACTTTGTGTGGCCTTATTTAAAACACGATGACCGGCATATTCTGTATGCCGCCAGAATAGCGGTGGAGCATCAACCCATGGAAGCATGGAGGGACAGAGCCCTGAATGAGCAGGATCCGACGAGCCGCATTCAGG
>DATGOS010000314.1:0-6875 GCA_035305725.1 Cyclobacteriaceae bacterium | reverse complement strand
TGCCGGCCATTCCCGATAAGGAAGGTTTTGCGGGCATGTATGCCGGAGTAAGTAACGGTGTGCTGATCGGTGCGGGCGGGGCAAATTTTCCCGACAAAAAGCCTTGGGAAGGTGGGGAAAAAGTCTGGTATGACCACATTTATTATTTGGAAGACCGGGAATCTGAATGGAAACTTGCTGATCAGAAACTACTCCGGCCAATCGGTTACGGGGTGTCGTTGTCTTACCAGGACCAGGTGTTGATCATTGGGGGGAGTGACGCGGAAGGCCATATAGACCAGGTGTATGCCCTGCGTTTTGACCGGGAAGCCGTCCTTATCGACGAAGACTTCCCTGACCTGCCCATACCCCTGGCGAATATGGCGGGCGCACTGGTGGACGGGGTAATATATTTGGTGGGGGGACAAAGAACCCCCACGGGATTGGCGGAGGATGCTTTTTTGATGTTGGACTTAAAGCAGCCCAAAGCTTTGCGCCAATGGGAACGGGGACCGGATTTTCCGGGACAGTCCAGAATTCAGGCCGTTGCTGCCTCACATGAAGGGGCATTTTACCTCTTTAGCGGCTTCCATCTAACCCCTGGCGAAGCCGGCGGGACGGAAAGAACGCTTTTGACCGATGCATTCCGGTTTAACCCCTCATCCGGCACCTGGGAGAAATTGCCGGATCTCCCGCACGGTGCGGCGGCAGCCCCGTCTCCGGCCATGAGCGTCGGACGGAACCACATCATCATTTCCGGAGGGCTGGACGCCGCTACGCTGTTGCATACCGATCCGGCCACCCATCCGGGATTTCAGGAAGAAGTATTGGCTTTTCATTCATCCACAAATCGATGGATAGCCATAGGAACCATGCCCGAAGGAGCTTCCCGGGTAACGGCGCCCACCGCATTTTGGAATGGACAATGGGTCATCCCCAATGGCGAAAAAGGGCCAGGAATCCGGTCCAACCGGGTAGTCACATTGGATGTTAAAAATCCGTTTGGATGGGTCAATTGGACTACTTTAGGCGTGTATTTGGTCTTGATGATGGGGATTGGCTTGTATTATTCCAAAAGGGAAAACACGACAAATGACTACTTTTTGGCAGGGGGGAGAATTCCCTGGTGGGCCGCTGGCCTGAGTATCTACGGAACGCAATTGAGTGCCATCACTTTCATGGCCATCCCCGCCATTGTATATGCTACAGACTGGCGTCTGGCTATCGGATCCCTGATGATTTTTGCCATAGTACCCGTTATCATAAAGTACTATCTGCCTTTTTTTAGAAGGCTGAACATCACCACGGCTTATGAATACCTGGAATTGAGGTTCAATCTCCGGGTGAGGCTATTGGGAAGCATTACCTTTATATTACTTCAGCTTGCCAGGATGGGCGTGGTCGTTTACCTGCCCGCCATTGCCATTGCTTCTGTGACGGGCATGAACATTTTGCTGTGCATCGCCATCATGGGGGCTTTTAGTACGGCTTATACGGTGATGGGTGGTATAGAAGCAGTGATTTGGACCGATGTAATTCAGGTACTAGTATTGTTAGGCGGAGCCTTACTGGCCTTGTTTATCGCTCTGGAAAATATAGATGGTGGATTTTCCAAAGTGTATGAAATGGGAATGGAGCACCAAAAGTTCAAGCTTTTTGAATGGTCCTGGGATTTTACCGAATTCGTTTTTTGGGTAGGGATTGTGGGCTTTTTCTTTCTAAACCTGATTTCCTATACCTCTGACCAGGTGGTCATCCAAAGATACCTTACGGTAAGAAATGAAGACGAAGCAGCCAAGAGCATCTGGACAAACGGGGTGATTACCATTCCCGGAATTTTTGTGTTTTTTGGATTGGGGACCGTTTTATACGTTTATTATTTAACGAATCCGGAGAAAGTGGGGGCTACCAACCCTGAAGAATTGCTGCCGTATTTTGTGGTGGCCGAACTGCCTTTAGGCGCTGCGGGCCTGGTCATTGCCGGTATTTTCGCGGCCAGTATGTCATCGCTTGACAGTAGCATGAACAGTATTGCCACCGCTTATATTACAGACATACACAAACACTACTGGGCGGGGTGGGAAGACATCCGCTATTTGGGATTGGCAAAAATTGTGACTGTGGTGACCGGGTTATTTGGTACCCTTACCGCCATGTGGATCGCAGTCTCGGAGGTCGGGTTTATCTTCGAACTGTTCCAAAGACTATTGGGGATGATTGGCGGCTGCCTGGCCGGAGTCTTTATTCTTGCCATATTCAGCCGCAAGGCCAATGCCACCGGCGTAATCATTGGGATTGTTTCCGGCGCCGTTATTACCTTCCTGGTCAGCAGGTTTACGGATGTACATGGATATCTGTACGGGGCCATCGGAGTACTGACCTGTACCATTATCGGTTATTTTTCCAGCCGGGCATTTCCCTACGGACAGGGTCAGCCCGAGGGTTATACATATAAAACCCTTGTAAAGAAGACAAAAAATAAATGATTATAAAACTCTCCAGAAGATCATGAAAAGACGATTATATTTCATTTTTTTAAAAAACTCATTTATTTTCCCCGATTAATATTGATGGTCCATTTTTTGGTCTGTTTAAGCCCGCGGCATTCTGAGTATCTCGGTACGTTTTCTGGCTATCCTGTTAAATGGTGTTAAAAATTAGCTGTTTCACAGGCAATGCCAGACAAATATGAACCCGAAGCAGTTGATTACGTGTATAAAGTTGTACAAATTAAAAAAATGAGATAAGATGAATAAAAAACAATTTTTCTTGGGAATAATCATGGCTGCACTAATCGGGGGCCTGGTGGCACTGGCAGGAGCCAGTTTCCTGAGCAAACCCGATTCTTCATCAAGTTTTACAGAAAAGCAAAACACCAGTTTCGTAAATTGGTTGTCGGATGACAAATTTACTGTGCCGGACGGAATCAATTTTGTCGCGGCGGCAGAAATGGTAACGCCTGCCGTGGTTCATGTCACGAGCCGCATTACTTTGTCCGGCCCAAGCGGGGTGGATCCTTTGGAAGAGTTTTTCGGTTTCAGGACACCTCCCCGGGGGCAGCAGGCGCCACGGGAAGGCAGAGGCTTTGGATCCGGGGTAATAATTTCTGATGACGGATACATTGTTACGAACAATCATGTCATTGACAACGCAACTACCGTCACCATTGCTCTGGAAGACAACCGAAGGTATACGGCCCGGGTGATCGGTACCGATCCTACCACCGACCTTGCTTTATTGAAAATAGATGAAGAAAACCTTCCTTTCGTCAGGTTTGGCAATTCGGATGATGCCAAGGTGGGAGAGTGGGTGTTGGCTGTGGGTAACCCTTTCAACCTGAACTCCACCGTTACCGCAGGGATCATCAGTGCCAAAGCCAGAAATATCGGCATTCTTCGCGATGAGGTGAACAACCTACAAGTGGAGTCCTTTATTCAAACCGATGCGGTGGTAAACCGGGGAAACTCCGGGGGTGCCCTGGTAAACCTGGCCGGTGAACTTATTGGTATCAATACGGCCATTGCTTCACAGACCGGATCGTTTACCGGATACTCTTTTGCTGTACCGACCTCCATCGTGAAAAAGGTAATGGATGACCTTCTGGAGTTTGGTACGGTACAGCGAGGGCTGCTGGGAATTCAAATCCAGGATGTAAGTCCTGAGCTGGAAGAGTTTCTCGGAGAAAAAATTAAAGCGATACGTGGGGTATACGTGGCGGAAGTAAATGAAGGCAGCGGCGGCGAAGATGCCGGACTGAAAAAAGGAGACGTCATCATCGGGATAGATGGGATGGACACCTACAATACCTCGAGATTACAGGAAATGGTGGCCAGAAAAAGGCCGGGGGACAAAGTTGAAGTCAGGTATCTCCGCGACGGAAAAGAAATGACCACCACGGCCACCCTGAAGAACTTTTCAGGAGACACCAAAGTGGTCATTAAAGAAACTCCAAAATCCGCGGAATATGAGGGAGTGAGGTTTGAGGACGTAAGCTCTTCAGTCAGAGAAAGGCTGAAGTTGGAAGGAGGCGCCTCCATCATCTCCGTAGGCAATGACGTGTGGAACGAGGCAGGCGTACAAGTCGGGTTCATTATTACCAGAGTGGGAAGAAACGAGGTAAAAAATGCCGCTGATCTGGTAGAGATCCTGAAGGAACACGAAGGTGAGGAGGTAAGCATCCTGGGCGTGTACCCCAACGGACAGCGATCCTACTTCGACGTACAGTTGTAAAAGATGAAAGTATAAAAACAAAAATGCCGTCCGGAATCCGGGCGGCATTTTTTTGTAATTGTTTTTTGATTTCGGGTGCAATAATCGGAGCAGACGATAAAGGTAACGGATAACCCTCCCTAGCCACCTTCCGTTATGGCAGCACCCTTGGTGAAGTGGGTTTTGCCTCACCAGCTTTAGAAGCTGGATCATCCAAACTAAAGCACTTCATGAGCGGGATCCCGTTAACTTATCGGATATTATCAAACAGGCCTGAAGGTTTACCCCCATTGGCCAGTATCCTGTCAATCGCCATAATACCTGTCATCAGCTGTCTGGGATGATGGTAATGCTCGGCCCTCACTGTGGTGTGTTCTTCCAGTTTTCGGTCCCCGCGGTCAATCACGAAGGCATATTCCGGGCGAACAAACTTTTCGCGTATATAAGCTTCTGTCTCAGCGTAGCAATTTACAGCCCAGGGGTCTCCGGTATGCTCTATCATGATCATGGCCCCGATAAGAATTTCCTCCTCGAGCCAGCGCACCTTGTTCAAGGTCCAAATATTGGAGGCCACATCGTTTAATACGTGGAAATGTCCTCCATATACATCGTCCCTCGCCACAGTCACATGTCTCCGAAATGCCTCAGATGCCCGATGATATAGACCGGCATCCTGTCGAAACACGGCATAGTTCATCACGAAGGCCAGTGTTTCACAGCCATGACCGATGTCCCCGTATTGTGAAGCCACGGCATCTGGCAGTGGGCTTAAGTCATGGGCAAGGGCTTCGTTCAACAATTTATAATCCGGATTTAAATGGTACTCCATGATGGCTTCTACACTTCGCTCCGCCAGGGCGCCCAGTTCCGGATCCTCCCGCTGCTTCAACATTTGGGTGGTAACGCTTAGCAGAATCATCCAGTGCCCCAGTATTCTTGGTCCTTCTACTTTTTTTTCCGCTACATAATCATACTGAAAATCCGGCCTGTCGTACCGTGCCACTGCCCGTAATACAATTTGTTTGGCCTTGTCAAAATACTGTACTTCGCCACTTGCGTTGGCATATTCCGCCAGGCCCTCGGCTACGAACAGGTTACCATAGATATCCCCTTCACCTTCGGAAAGAGGCTTCCCTTCCTTGCTAAAGGTGGCGCTGTAAAAACTGCCGTCTTCCGGAAGCAGCTTCAGGATAAAATCCTTTGACTTCCTGGCTATTTCCAGATATCTGGGGTTCTTTTCAAAATTGTTGTAAAGAAAAGCATAAGTCCAGATTCCTCTTCCTTCAAACCATGCGAGCTTGTTCGTGGACGTCAACTTCCTGCTGACCAAATCCACGGCACACATAAACCCACCCAGTTCATGGTCTATCACTAAAGCGTCCATATTGGGAAGAAATTTTCCGAACAATGCTTCCCGGTACCTCTCCCGGAGCTGTTTTAAGTTCAATTCACTGATGTACATGATTTGTGGGAATTAATTAGGGGGTTTAGCGGTGGGTTGGAAAAAATGAACCCCTCCGTTGCTACTGGTTGCATCGGAGGGATTTAGATAATTACGCACACAATTGTATTATTTTTCAGGCACTGTCCACAAATAAACGGTAGCACCATCAGCCTTAATGGTCTGGTCCGGCTCCCAATCACCCATGTTAAAAGCATGTGAGACAATGCGCGTGCCGGGCTTCAACTGCTCCAACAGTATGGGCCGAAGTTTCATGTTAAGCGAATTTAACAGGTACAGGGTAACTACCGTGGCTTCACTGACGTCCGATTCAAACAGGTTGGCCTGAATAAATTTGACTTTATCCGTCACCCCTGCTTCTTTTGCGTTTTCATTGGCTTCTTTAATTCTTTCGGGATCAATATCAATACCTACACCCCTGGCGCCATGGGTTTCCGCCGCCGTAATGACGATGCGGCCATCTCCACAGCCCAGGTCGTACACCACATCATTTTTGCCGACTTTGGCCAATTTTAACATGGCATCGACAACCGGTTGTCGGGTGGGAACATACACCACGTCCTGCGCCAGACCCAGTTGGACGGAACACAGGGTAACTACAAGAACGGCCAGTGAAATTCTAAGTGTTTTCATCGTTTTTTCTTAAGAGGTTGAACTTGATTGATGTATAGGTTTATTGTTTACTATGGATTTTTTTGCCGCAGGCAAAACCAGGTGTATCAAAATACCTGCCAACAAAACACCCAAACCAGCCAAAGATCCCCACCCCGTATACACAAAACTTGAGTATAGCAAATAAGCGCTTGACAGGCAAAAAACCAAGGGCGTCAGGGGGTAAAATGGCACGCGGAAAGGGCGCCTTGCCTTAGGTTCCTTATACCGCAATATGAACAAGGAAATCCCTACCAACAAAAAGAAGAACCAAAATACAGGTGCGGTATACTCCACCATCGTCTCGAAACCGTTTCTGGAAAAATACCCCAAGCTGATCAGGGCGAGTGATATGATCCCCTGCAGGACAAAAGCATTTACGGGCACCGAAGTTTTGGGCTCCCATCTCCCAAGGAGGGCAAATGCGGGGAAATCCCGCCCGAGTGCGTAATTTGACCTGGCGCCGGTAAACATGGTGGCATTGGCGGAAGTCAACGCAGATACGGCTACGAGTACCGTTATCAGCACCAGTCCCGTGTCCCCAAACGCGTTCCTCATCAACTCACCGGCCACA
>DATGOS010000313.1:0-2719 GCA_035305725.1 Cyclobacteriaceae bacterium | reverse complement strand
GGCCCTGGCTTTCAGGGCGTGGGCGGTCCATTTGTTGATTCTCCCCTTGGGCGCCGGGTTTTCGTTCAGCAGGCCTATGGCTGTATTCAATTCCGTCTTAATGAAATCAGCAATGGCTTCCTCGGTAGTCCTTACGGTGTATTGTTTATCTATGGGATTAAATGGGTCGATTACCACATCTACCAGGGGTACGCCGCCATACCTTTTCATCATTTCGAAATAGGTATAGGCCCGGATAAACCGCACTTCACCCTCAAGTTGCTGCTTAACGGCTTCGTTAATTTCGGCCGGTCCGATTCTTTCAAGAAAAACATTGATGTCCCGGATATAGGCGTAGTCCCAATATGGGGCACCTTCGCTGCTTCTACTGACAGTTCCCTGGGCAATGTTGCTGGCGTTGCCCGTGGATCTTGTCCCTTCATCCGTCCAGCTATACCAGTTTTGTTGCTCAAACGCAAAAAAAGGAAACCTGCTGTAAAGGTTAGTAACATAAGCATTGATCATCACCTCATCATTCCACACATTTCCCTCGGGAATTTTATCCAGGGGCTCCCTTTCCAACACATCGTCCTGACAGGACTGAAACCCGATGATGAACAAAAGGAAAATATATTTAATAGATTTCATGTCTTTAGATTTTGTAATTAAAACTGCAGTGACAAGCCCATGTTATAGGTACCTACCGGCGGATAGTATAGGCCAAACAGCCTGGAAGGACTGGTGTCGATCTCGGGGTCCATAAAATCCAGGGCGGAGAATGTCAGCAGGTTAAACCCGGAGACGTAAATTTTGCAACGTTCGATGCCCACCCTTTGGGTGATGTTTTGCGGGAGGGTGTACCCCAGCTCCACGGTTTTTAGCCTGATATACGAGCCGTTGATCAGCCAAAAATCAGAAAACGAATAACTTGAATGGCTACGGTTGTAGTTGTCCGTCCTGTATCTGGGCCACCTCGCATCCGTATTCGGTGGCAACCACTGGTTTTCGGCTTCGGTCACAGGCACATAGGAATCATGAAGCATGGCGGTGATGGGGGTATTGCCCGCATAAAACGGCAAGGTCATGTCCGGCGACCGCCGCAGGTTCAGGTCATAAAGCCCCGCCCCCTGCCACAGCATGCTGAAGTTGATCCCTTTCCAGGCTGCGGAGAGATTTATTCCATACATCAGTTTAGGAAACTCTCCCCTGCCGATCAGCACATCATCGTCGGAGTTGATCACGCCGTCGCCGTTGTAATCTATCAGTTTTACGTCACCGGGCAAAATACTGGCGTTGTTTCTTCCGTCCTGATCCGGCCAGTTTTCAATCTCTTCTTTGGTCTGAAACAGCCCGTCCGACATTTTTCCCCAAACCCTGTCCGTCCATTCTCCAATTCTGTTGCCTCTTCTTCGGGCCTCATCACTGGAAAACTCGTTCTGGTCGATCAACAGACTTTTTTCGCGGTTCCAGGAGATGTTCCCCCCGATGCTGAAATCCACGTTTCGGAATTTATTGATGTGATTGAGGCTAAGTTCCACCCCCCGGTTATCATACTCCGCATAGTTCACCTGCGGCATATTGGCCCCTACGATGTCAGGCAGCGAAAGAATTCGCGCGCCCAGAACCTCTGACCTCAAACGGTAAAAATAATCCAAAGACCCCTCCAGTCGGTAGTTCCATAAGATGAAGTCAAGCCCCGCATTTGTCGTAGTCATTTCTTCCCAGGTGATGGTGGGATTGGCAAGGGCATCCGAACTTATCCCCTTGTTCAGTTCATTGGACACGCCGTCAAAAATGTGCTGGGAGGTCAGTGAATAGGTTTGCAGGTACTGAAAGTTACCAATGTTGTCATAACCCAGTTTGCCATAAGAAGCCCTTACCTTCAGGTTGTTGATAAAGGAAAAGTTGTCGCTGATAAAAGATTCATCAGAAATCCTCCAGGCCAGGGAGGCGGAAGGAAAGAATCCCCAACGGGTGTCTTCCGGAAATTTGGGAGAGGCATCCACCCGGCTGTTGAGTTCCACCAGGTATTTGCCCCGGTAGTCGTAATTTACCCTGGAAATAAAGCCTTTTCTTCCTCCTTCAAATGCCCTTCCATTGTTGTCCTTGTCCTGGTCCGGCCCTGCAAATAAGTAGTCAATATCAAAGTCATACCGGATTCTTGAGGCTTCTATCCAGTTACTGTTGTCGGAAAGAATCTCGTAAACGGCCAGGGCGTTAAAATTATGATCGTTAAAGGTCCGGTTCCAGGTGATAAAATACTGCTGGTTCAAACTGCTTTCTCTCTCCCTTCTTTCCAGCAGACTGGATGGGTCGTTTGTATATCCCCGGACGGTGTATTCCCCGGTATCGAAGTTATAGTCATACAAAGGGGTCTTTTTCGCCTTGTCCTTGCTGTCCAGATAGGTTCTGTAAAAGTGGAAGTTGGCTTTGGCTTCAAATCCGAACGGCAGTTCGTAGGAAAACTTCATTTTTGCGTCTCCGGTAAGCCTGTTCCAGCTTTTGTACCCCACGTAATCGATCTCCGTATTCACATACGGCGCCTGCTCCAGCCCCGGCAACTTGGTGGGATCAGGAAACCGCTCGGGAAAATAAGGTCTCACCCGAAAAAGCGAACCCATGGTTCCAAACCGGGAGCCAATCCTTTCCATCTGGTATATGGGGCCCATGAAGTCCTGGTTCAACACCGAAAGATCCACGCCCAGGTCAAGCTTTTCTGTCACCGCCACATCAAGGTTGG
>DATGOS010000312.1:0-3363 GCA_035305725.1 Cyclobacteriaceae bacterium | reverse complement strand
TGATTATGATGCCGTGATGATCCCCGGCGGGGTGATCAATCCCGATTCCCTGAGGCGCAGTAAGGAAGCTGTGGCCTTTATCCGGTCTTTCTTTGAGCAGGGGAAACCCGTAGCCTCCATTTGCCATGGTCCACAGGTACTTATAGAGACAGGAGCGATCAAAGGACGGAAATTAACCTCCTTTCACTCCATTAAAACGGACCTTATCACTGCGGGCGCCGAATGGATTGATCAGGAATGTGTTACTGACCAGGGGCTGGTTACGTCCCGGAACCCGGACGATATCCCGGCATTCAACAAGAAGATGGTGGAAGAAATACGGGAAGGAAAACACGCGGGCCAAAGCGCAAATTAATAAAAGGGGCGTCCGATGCGCCCCTTTTTTTCTTTGTTGACCAACCAAACTTCAGGCAATATGAAAAAAGGCTTATTTATTGTGGCCATACTATTTACCGGCTGCAACGGAGGTGTAGTAGACCGTTTATTGAAAAAATCAAGCCCCTATGAAAAATACCTGGAAACCCTCGAATCTACATCATTAAGGGATTTTGCCCTGGTAAGGGACTGGAAAGCGGTGGGTGAACAGGTGCTCCGGGATTCCCTGCAGGTGATGCTACCCCATCAGGAAGTGGCTTTTTTTGATCCGCAGGTGCCCAAAGCCATGCTGCTGCGCTATCCGGTGCTGGAAGGTCAGGAAGTTATGGCACAACTTACTCCAGTCACACAGAAAGACGCCCATTTTTTCATGGATATCTTTGAGGTGGATGCCGCAGAGCAACGACTTAAGCGGATACATTTTGCGGATTCTTCTGGGACAATCTCATACCAGGTGCACAATTCCGGCATTCATGCCCTGAGGATTCAGCCGGAGTTGTTTAGAGGAGGGGTGTTTACCCTGAGTATCGGGTACCAGGGGCTGCTGTCTTTTCCCCTGGTCGGCAAAGGCACGGTGGATATCGCCAGTTTTTGGGGAGATCCCCGGGATGGTGATGCCAGAAAACACGAAGGGGTGGATATATTTTCCCGGCGGGGGACTCCCGTTGTGGCGGCTTCTTCCGGCTCAGTAAGGAGGGTAGGGAACAACAGATTGGGTGGCAAAGTGGTATGGCTGCACGACAGGGATCTTGGTATTTCCCAGTATTACGCGCACCTGGACAGCCAGTTGGTGCAGCCTGGCGAGCATGTAAACGCAGGCGACACCATCGGCCTGGTAGGGAATACCGGCAACGCAATTACGACAGCTCCGCATTTGCATTTTGGAATTTACAGATCGGGGCGGGGCGCAGTGGATCCGTTTCCCTTTTTGCAGGATTTGCACCTTCCTGATGATCCCGACCTCGCTGACAGCGTGGATATCGGGTCTCTGGGAACCGTGACCGCTTCATCAGCCAATGTCAGACACGGCCCCTCCACCTCATCAGACATGATTGCCAATTATGAAAGGAACACCTTGCTGCAGATCGAAGGGAAATCGGGAAACTGGTACAGGATCACCCTTCCCGATGGCCAAAAGGGGTTTATCTATGAGACACTGGCAGAAAAGAGGGATAGCCCTCTACGGGAAATCGAAATGACCCCCCTGGATGAGGTTTGGGAATTGAGAGAAGAAAGCACACCGGTCACGGGAGAAATCGTCTCCGGCAAGGCCCTCATATTGGGTGAATTCGAAGGGAACTATTACGTCGAAACGGCCTCGGGGTTCCGGGGATGGTGGAAGGTCAGGTAGGCTTGGCTTCCTGGCTTTGCTTGGAAGAAAGGAGGAAAGCAATAGGGGCCAGGGATTTGACGTTTTGGCATACCACTTTAAAAATGCCCAAAAACGGTACACTCAATAGCGTACCGGGAATCCCCCAGGCAAACCCTCCCAGGATTATCGCCCAGATAGTAAAGAGCGGGCTGATGGCTACCCTTCCGCCGGTGATGTTTGGTGTAAGGACGTTGTTTTCCAACACCTGAATAATCAGAAAGAGGATGATCACCCCTACAGCATGGGAAGGTTCTGGCGATACGAGGGTGTATAGCAAAGGAACGGCGCCACCGATCAGGGTGCCGAAATAGGGGATGAAATTAAAGAGCGCCGAAATAATGCCCAAAAACAAAGCATACCGGACGCCGATAATGTACAACCCTAATGAATTGAGCACACATAGAATCAGAACGACGATGAAAATTCCTGTCACGTAATTTTTGGTCACCGAGGTGATCTCTTGAAGAATTTTTACCAGGACGCCATGGTCTTTTTCATTGACCACCTGAAACAGGAATTGCCTGAAGTGGTGGCGGTAATATAACATAAAGAAGATGTAAACCGGCTGCACGCCCAATGCGACCAGGGTTCCTGTAGTGGCATTGAAAATCTGGGTGAGGAAGTTTTCCTGTTCAGAAATAAACAGGGTGATCCGGTCCTGCAACCATTCGTCTGAGCTAAAGGTGATGACACTGTTTTCAGAGATATATTGTTGGAAACGCGACAGGTTTTCAACGGCCTGGTCACTGAATTCCGGAAACTCATCCGCAAATATGGAAAACTGACTGGAGAGAAACACAAAAAACCCCAGGGCCACCAATAAGGATAACACCACTCCAAGGAAAGTCGCCACGCCCCGGTGCCGGAGGTATTTTTCCAGCAGTTTCACCAGCGGATAAACCAAATATGATAGCAGCACGGCCAAAAAAATGGGGTATATAAAGCTCCGGATAAAATAAAGCGCTGCCGCGGACACGATGATGGCCAAAATTAATACGGAGCGTTGTAAAAGCTTAAAATCTATAGGCGTCTTTTCATCCATTCCAATCCCACCCCCAAAAACTATGCAAATTTCCCTGCATCAACCTCGGCTTCTTGTTGTGTTCAGGAATATACTACAAAACAATAGCACAAAAACTAGACTGCCTTACAAAAAATTTCTCATTTAAAAGGAAAAGTTCATTATATTTGTGTTTGCTGCGTTTTTAACCGACCCAAAGAATTTTCGCAATGCTTAAAGTAAAGAGGATAAGTATTTTGCCTAGATGGATCATTGCGTGCCTTGACGGCATAATTCTTTTTCAATCAGCTTTTCTCGCCTACCTGATCCGGTTGAATTTTGACTGGTCTGACATGGAAAATTATCAGGTCATGAAAGGGAGTTTACTGTTTTTCGGGACGGGACTTTTGGTAATGTTTTATACCAAAAGCTATGTGGGCATTGTCCGACATACCCGGATGAGGGATGGCAAAAGCTTGTTTCTGACGATTTTGTGCAACGCCATCCTGGTGGGGATCATCAATTTTGTGGCGGTCCGTGTATTAGGTGCCTCCCTGATCATCCCCAATTCGGTGGTGATCATCGCGTCTTTGCTGGCCTTGTTTTTTCTGGTTTT
>DATGOS010000311.1:0-6288 GCA_035305725.1 Cyclobacteriaceae bacterium | reverse complement strand
TTAATGGATTGTTTTGCCGTGCCGCTCAGCCCGATTCCCTTGGGGAAGCTATCCTCAAATTATATAAAGATGCAGATTTACACCACAAATTATCTATGTCCGCAAGAGCGTCTGTGGAGTCAATTTTAAGCAAGGAAAGAATGTTGGAAGAATACAGCAGTGTAATGGAGTTGTTTAAAAACAAACAATCCACCTTTACCTAGATCCATGAAACCAATTAATCAAGCAGAAGCACAGGAACGGCCCCTGTTCCAATGGCAGCATTTCCAACTTGGCGAAATGATGTTCTGCTTGTGCCTGATATCGGTATTTCTTCCGGTAAAAATCTACCCCCTGATATTTTTGATGGCGTCATTCGTATTCTTTCGTCAGTCGAAAAAACTCACAACCCCTGTATGGCTAGCCTTTTTGGGTGTTTTCAGCCTCTACGCCTTGTTTAGTTTTCTGATCTTTTATGACGGTTCAGCACAGACACTCGCCAACATCATAAAGCTTTTGGTCAATTTTACATTTCTTTATTTCGCCGTTAACTGGCTGGCTCAAAGAGACAACAGTGTCTTATTGAAGTGGGTGGATTTGGCCTTTCATTTTATCTTTTTGCTTGTTTTCGCCCAGTTGCTGGTTTATCATTTTGCCTTCGACTTCCGGTTGCTCATGGGCAGCAGCTCATCGGGACAGGCGAGTGCGCTGTACAACCAGGCACTTTATTTTTGGGGCCTGGAGGATAAAAATATGTTTGGGGCGAGAATCGCCATGTTGGGGTTTCCTTACCTACTTATTCCGCTGATCCGTTGGAACCGGGTTTCCTGGTGGAGAATCTGCGGGATTTTTTTGCTGGCATTTTTGTCCCTGTCACGAACGCCGATTGTTGCGCTTATTATTGCCGTTTTTTTTCTGGTGTGGATCACGTCCCACAAATTAGGACGATTTGCTCTGGTGGTAGCGTTGGCAGCGGCTTTGCCTTTTGTGTTGGAAAAGCTGATCAGGGTCAAAAACCTCACCGCCACCAACGACGGGATGGGCATCCGGTTGGTTTATTGGGAGTCTTTTTTCGAAAATTTTTTGGCAATCCCTCCTCTTGGGATTGGTTTTTCACGCACGCCGGAATTTCTGCAGGCACACGCAGCATTCTACAGAGGAGAGCCTCATATTCACAACACCTTTATGCACAATTATCTGGAGCTGGGCATTGTGGGATTTGCCGCATACCTACTTTTCCTGATATTCTTTTTCCGGGAAGGCTTGAAAATGTTACCCATTAACAATTATTGGATAATGGCGGCCCTGCCCCTGTTGTCCATCATGATGATCCTATATACCGGTTACGACAATGACATCGTGCTGTACCTTGCTTTGATTTTTTTGCTTGGCAGTATCCGTACAATAAATTTTAACACCATAAGCATGGGCATATGACGCAAAAAAAAGTTTTGATTGATAGCAGATGGGCCGGGGATACGGGGATAGGGAGGCTATGCAAAGAGGTAATAAAACACGCGCCACAGGAGGCGGACATTCAGTTGATCTCGAATAAAATGGGCCTGGGCAATATGTTTGCTCCCATGATGCTGACCAATGAGATCAGAAAATCAAAACCGGACATCTTTTACAGTCCCTCCTTTATGCCGCCTTTTTACTGCGCGACCCCTTTCATTTTTACAGTTCATGATCTTATGCACCTGTTTTATTACACAAAAATGCATAGGATCTATTATAAAACGGTGATCGCTACATTAGCAAAAAGGGCAAAAAAAATTGTTACGGTATCCAATTTCAGCAAGCAGCAATTGGTAGAACTTTTGGGTCTTCCGGAAGAATTGATCCGCGTGATTTATAACGGTGTGGATACATCGTTTTTTCAAAATTCCGAGAAATACAAGTTTGACAGGCCCTACTTCCTGTATGTGGGTAACCGCCGGGTCAACAAAAATATACCCACCATGCTGGAAGCGTTTGCGCGGGCCAAAATACCCAAAGACATGATTTTTCTGCTTACGGGGAATCCCGATCCGGAGCTCATTGTCTTAATCGGCAAGTTGAGGATCACAAGCCGGGTCCGGTTTTTGGGGTTTGTCAAGGAAGCTGACCTGCCCAAATTGTACAAGGGCGCATACGCTACCCTGTTTGTATCCCTGATGGAGGGCTTTGGGCTGCCTACATTAGAGTCCATGGCTTCCGGCACACCGGTGCTGATTTCAAATGAAGGGGCGCTGCCTGAAGTAGCCGGAGATGCGGCTTTGAGCGTCGACCCCTTTGCAGTTGATGCGGTTACCGCGGGGATAGAACGGCTGGTGGACGACAGTGAAAGTTACCATGCGTTTGTTGAAAAAGGCTACCGCCGCGCCAGGAACTTCTCTTGGGCCAAAACCGGCCGGGAAACCTGGGAAACCATTCTTATTGAGACCGAAAAATGATGAGTAATAAAAATTTTATTGGGGTTGTGCTATTGGTGCTGACCATGGCATTTTACCCTGAAGAAATCCCCGCCCAGCAGGCGGGCAGCAAAAGCGCCTTGTTGAATGTTAAGACGAACGATGCTGCGGGAGACGGCATTACGGATGACACAGAGGCAATACAAAAAACAATTCATGAAGCGGCATCCGGTGATACCGTCTATATTCCTGAGGGAAAATATTTGGTATCTACCCTTAAGTTAAAATCGGGTGTGCACATAAAAGGCGAGGGCCTACTGGTACAGAAGATTCCCGACAAGGCTGAAGAATTTACACCATCCAGACAAAATTCATCCGCTCCTCTCTTCCGCGGAAACAACATTGCGGACGTGTACCTCGCGGTTCGTGCCCAAGCCAAAAATGAAGCGGTTTATCTTTCCGGCAGTAAGAATATCACCATTGCCAACAGTTTCCTGGAGGGTGATGCCACCAAGGTCAAATCATTCGCAGGAATACTGCTTTATTATTGCGAAAATGTGCGGATTAAAGACTCCTCCATCAGCCATTTTGGTGCTCCTAGGAAAAGCCCGGACATCTACCAGCCCGGCACGGCGATCAGGATCCTTTCAAGCCGTGATGTGAGGGTAACAAAAAACCGCATCTTTAAAAATGGGGAAAACGGGGTATTTACCCACAGCACCCCCGATGTGGAAGTAAGCAACAACCATATTTACAATAATGGCATGAGTGCCATACAGGTGGCTTTTGGCACCGGGGGGATCGAAAAAAACTACCAGTTTCGCGGCAATATCATGGAAGGCAATGCCGCAGATGCCATAGACATCAACAACCGGTCTCTCGAGAAATATCTGGACATCAATTGCCTGATTGAAGACAACACCAGCCGAAACAATGGATTTGTGCGGGGAAAATCAACGCCGGACGGTTCTGGCATCGCCACCTTAATTAATGTGTCCGGGGTTAATCTTAGGAATAATATTGCCGAGGGCAACAACCGCCCGGCGTTGTACATTGAAAGTTGTGACCTTATTCAGGCCAGTGGAAACAAAGCTGATAATCAGTTGGAAGTTGTTTTGGATTTTGGGGAGCTGGTCCTTGTAGAAAATACATTTACCAAGCTCAGCCTGCTGTCCAATGTAAACGGCAAGAAACTACGGTTGACCGGAAACATCCTGGTATCCCTTTCTCTACCCAACGGGATCAAAGTAGACTCCCTGATTATGAAGCAAAACACCATATCCAATGCAAGTCTGAATTTCAATATGAAGGGAAATGTACAGCTCCTGGGAAATACCATCAGCAGCCATGAGAAAGACCCGCCGATTCTGATCGTCCGGGCTGGCAGTGTGCATCTCGAAAAGAACCGGATCATCAGCACCCGGTCCCATGCGGTGTCCGTCAGAAAGATGGCCACCCGGGTATCGCTGCTTGATAATGTCATCAGGTCCGTCAATGCCTGTATCATTGATGAAGGTTCGAAAAGCCTGAAAGTCATTGGGAACAAGTTGTATTCACTGGAAGGGGGAAGGTATAGACATACGCTGGTGAGCCAGAATCCAGACGGCCTGGTACTGTCAAAAAATGAGCATACCTCCACCGGTAAAAACGTGGCTTTGCGGCTGGAAGGGCGGGGAGAAGCAAGCGTATCCAGGGAGAATATCATCGAAGGGACCGCCGACTATGGCGCTGTAAAAGTAGAAAAAATAAGATGACTGTAAACGTATATATACCCACCCTGAATGCAGGAGGCAGATGGGCTGAGGTTGTCAATATGCTCCGTGCCCAGACTTATCCGGTGGCCAAGGTGATTATTATAGATTCAGGGTCTACGGACGACACATTGGCAAAGGACTATGTAGACGGATTCCAGGTCATAAACATTGACAAAAAAGATTTTGACCATGGCGGTACAAGACATATGGCGGTACAGCAGTTTCCGGATGCGGACATTTATCTCTTCATCACCCAGGATGCTATCCTTGCCGATGCCCGGGTGATCGAAAACATGATCAACGCTTTCCAGGACAATCCCAAATTGGGGATGGCTTACGGAAGGCAGCTGCCCCATAAAGGAGCGAAGGAACTGGAATCCCATGCCCGTTTATTCAACTATCCAGCCGTCTCGCAGGTTCGGGGCCTGGCGGATGCCCCACAATTCGGGATTAAAACAATTTCCTGTTCCAACTCGTTTGCGGCATACCGGGCAACCGCCTACTGGGAGGTAGCAGGATTTCCCTCCGGTACCATCATGGGCGAGGACGTAGTAATTGCAGGTCAGATGCTTCTGAAAGGCTGGCAGAAGGCTTATCTGGCGGACGCGCCCGTATACCATTCCCATGATTACACCCTGGGAGAGGAATTCCGGCGTTACTTCGATATCGGCGTCTTTCATGCCACCAATCCCTGGATTTTTGATCATTTTGGCAGGGCTGAAAGCGAAGGATTAAAATACCTCAAGTCAGAAACAAATTATTTGTTGCGGAAAAACATGCTCTTGCTGCCAAAGGCACTGGCCTCCAATTTTGCAAAATGGCTGGGATATAAGTTGGGTCTGCGGCATAAAACTATGCCCGTCGGCCTAAACTCCCGGTTTTCCATGCACCGGGCTTACTGGAATAAGGCCTGATAAAATTCTTTTAATAATATTCCAACTTTTTCCCGATTTTTTTATACACAAGTTGTAGAAATAATTCGCATAAAAAATCACCCTCAATGCCTCAAAAACGCTTTTAAAGCGTATTTATGGCCCCCCGGGCACTGGCATGTTTGTTGAAAAACTCTTTACCATAACTATAAAACAACTTTTAAATAAACGGTACAAAGAGATGTTACGGAACAGTCATAAACAGGAAATAGTATACGGGGGATATGAACAGGAAATGATGGTTCCCAACCTCATGACACTATCCAACTTTAGAGGTGGTGCCTCAGGATTTACCATACAGGAAGGATTCGACCTGAGTACAAGAATTATCAAACGGGCTTTTGACATTTGTTTTTCATTAGCGGTTTTGGTGTTGGGTTTGCCAATTTTCCTTACATTAATGGTGATCACCAAATTAACATCGAAGGGTCCCGTCTTCTATAAGCAACAAAGGATTGGGATTAACGAAAAACCCTTCAACATCTACAAGTTTAGAAGTATGCGGGTAGATGCGGAAAAATTCGGACCCCAACTTTCCAAAGACAATGATCCAAGGATCACAAAATGGGGTCAATTCATGAGAAAAACCCGCTTGGATGAACTTCCACAATTTTGGAATGTGCTTAAAGGGGATATGTCCGTGGTAGGACCTCGACCGGAGCGAGAGCATTTTATCCAACAAATCGTTTCTAAAGCACCCGGGTATAAGTTGCTGTTAAGGATTAAGCCGGGAATTACCTCCATTGGGCAAGTTTATTACGGCTACGCCGAGAATGTTGACCAGATGTGTCAGCGGATGCTGTTTGACTTAAGATACTTAAACGAGGGAAGCTTCCAGACAGACTTAAACATTATCCTGCAGACCGTAAAAGTGATGTTTCAGGGTAAGGGAAAATAACAACCACAACAACCAAACCCCGGAGGGGCAATTCACAAGGATCGGCAGGGACAGTGTCCCCCATCTTCGGAATTGCCCCTCTTTTATACCCTCTCAGAAATTTATATTTTGAGGTTGATGAACCTTTTACTTTTAAAAAAGATTTTTAGAGTATTACAAATAAAATATAAACTGCCGTTAATTGTTGACCTTTTTTACGGAATAAATGCAGTTACAAATGCATATACGAGGAAAAAACACCCCCTGTGGATTATGTCTTAGCCGGAAATTTTCAATGTTTTCTGATCTGTCCGAAGGGCATCTTGACAGTATCACTGAAAATAAAAATTACA